>CAMLOC010000595.1 GCA_946481465.1 uncultured Shinella sp.
GGACTATGACACCGGCAGGCATAGAGCATTTCCAGCCGAAGCGAGATCGCCTCGGCGTCGGACAATGCGGTAAAAACAAGAATCTAGAGCATTTCCGATGAAGCGGAATTTCCCGGAACTGCTCCAGCCTGATCGAAGGACTGCCATGAAGACCCTGCGCCTCGTACTGTGGATTGCCGTCGCCCTCGTCGCGGCCCTGCTCGGCTGGCTGACGCTGGAAATGAGCGAGACGAAGGAGAAGGTCGCGAGCGGCCCGTTCGGCGTACCCTTCGAACTCGTCGCCCAGGACGGCAAGCCGATCACCGAAAAGGCCTTCACCGGCAAGCCGACCGCCCTCTTCTTCGGCTTCACCCATTGCCCGGAAGTCTGCCCGACGACGCTGTTCGAGATGAACGGCTGGCTCACCAAGGTCGATCCCGACGGCTCGAAGCTGCAGGCCTATTTCGTCACCGTCGACCCCGAGCGCGACACGCCGGAACTGATCGGCCAGTATGTCGGCAACGTCTCCAAGCGGATCACCGGCATTTCCGGCCCCGTGGACAAGGTGCTGGACATGGTCAAGGGCTATCGCGTCTACTATCGCAAGGTGCCGCTCGACGAGGAGAAGCCCGACGGCGACTATACGATGGACCACACGGCCTCCGTCTTCCTGCTCGACGCGACCGGCCGCTTCGTCGGCACCATCGCCTATGGCGAGAACCCCGAGGTCGCCGAACAGAAGCTCGCCAACCTGATCAAGGGCTGACGGCCCCTTTGCCCTCGGCCTGCGGACATGCTAGGCGGACCTGAAACAACAGGGACCCCGAGCCGTGAGCGAAATCCGCCTCTACATCACCACGACCGAGAAGCGGGCCGAGATCGCCCTTTCGCTGATGACCGACGCCTTCGAGGACGAAGGCTACGCCATCGCGACGATGGAGATCGACGAGAAGAAGGACATCTGGGAGGCCTCGGTCTACATGTTCCGGCCGGACGAGGCGGAGATCCATTCCCGCTTCGCCGCCCTCCTCGCCGACGAATTCCCCGATGCGACAATCGAGCGCGAGGAACTGCCCGACATCGACTGGATCGCCAAGTCGCTGGAAGGCCTGAAGCCCGTGCGCGCCGCGCGCTTCGTCGTGCATGGCTCGCATGACCGCGGCAAGGTGCGGGCCGGCGAGATCGCCATCGAGATCGATGCCGGCCAGGCCTTCGGCACCGGCCATCACGGCACGACGGCAGGCTGCCTGGAGGTGATCTCCGACGTGATGCGCACGCGCAAGGTGAAGCGCGTGCTCGACCTCGGCACCGGCAGCGGCGTGCTGGCCATCGCCGCGCGCAAGCTTGCGCCCGTCTCGGTGCTGGCAACCGATATCGACCCGATCGCCACCCGAGTCGCGCGCGAGAACGTCCGCCTCAACGGCATCGCCTCGGGCATCGCGCTGGAAACGGCGCCGGGCTTCCATTCCACCGCCTTCGGCCGCCACGGCCCCTTCGACCTCATCATCGCCAACATTCTTGCCCGCCCGCTGATGCGCATGGCGCCGCAGCTTTCCGCGCAGCTTGCGCCGCAGGGCGACGTCATCCTGTCCGGCATCCTCGCCTCGCAGCGCTGGAAGGTGCTTGCCGCCTATAACGGCGCGGGCCTGCGCCATGTGCGCACGATCTGGCGGGAGGGCTGGGTGACGATCCATCTCGACAATCGTCGATAAGGCGCAGCTTGAAGCGGGGTGGCAACATCCCGCTTCAACGTCAGGAAATCGCGGGAAAAAGAAAAGGCGGTGCCAGAGGCACCGCCTATGGACCGGCGAACCGGCCTGCCCGCGAGCTTGAGGAGGAGGAGCGCTCAAGCGGGCCTATGTGTTCCGAGCGCCTTCCCGGAGGAGGGAGGAGGAGTGACCGGCAAGACGCCTGATCGGAACACCTAGTCTTTTGCCTTTCGGCAGTTCATTTTGCGATCCGAAGGACTGGAGGGACTTTCACTTCGTTTCGCTTGAAGCGCGTTTCGTTTCGCTTCGTTGGCGCCGCTTATACTGGATTCGAAAATTTGCGACAGGCCCTTTGGGACATGGGTGCCATGCGCAAGACGCATAAGTCCAATTGCAGACCTCTTCGCGCTACCAAAGGGTTCTTCCGGTCATGGCCGCCACAATCATCCCCCTCGTCTGCCTCGCCGTCATCGTCTTCGTGCTGTGGGTGGCGATCCGCGCCAATATCGAGGCGCGCAGGCACCCCTACCGCGTCGAGAGCACGACCCGCACCGAGGCGGAGCGCCGCCGCATCGCCGAATCCCTGCGCGACGCCTTGAGCCGGACACCGCTCGGCGCGCCGCTCGCCGGGCGGCTCTGGCGCAAGCTGATGAACGAGATGCCCGGCCACGGCGTGATCTACGACCATCACCGGGATTTCTGCGGCCAGGGCCTCATCCGCACCGAAGAGGGCGTCATGCTGGCCGACGTGCAGGACGGCGGCGCCTATTTCGGCCCGCCCATCGCAGCCTGGGCGAACGAGGCGGAGTTCGTCGCTTTCTTCGCCCGCCAGTCGGATTTCTCGATGAGCGGCTGGGATCCGGCCGAGCCCGCCTTCTTCACGGAAGACGACTGGTATCGCAACAACCAGCGCCCGACCCGCGCCGTGCTGGAGCGCTACCTCTCCCGCCTTTGACGCAGCCGGCCGATGGGCCAAAGCGCATCGCGATCTTCCAGATTCGCTCCTTGCGCTTTCGCTCTCTGGTTTTTCGCATGTCGTTGCCGCAAAACCGCTGCACACTTTTGCGCGACATGCTTCAGGTTTTTCGCATGTCGTTAGCGCAAAACCGCTGCACACTTTTGCGCGACATGCTTTAGATTGCCGGCACGATTCATCGCCATACCGGAAGTTTCCCATGTTCCAGAGTTTCGACGTCACCTCCACGCCCCAGTTCGGCCGCGAACGCGCCGAGGCGCTGCGCGCCAGCTTCGATGCGCTCGGCATCGACGGCTTCCTCGTGCCGCGCGCCGACGAATACCAGGGCGAATATGTGCCGGCCTCGGCCGAGCGCCTCTCCTGGCTGACGGGCTTCACCGGCTCGGCCGGCGTGGCGCTCGTGATGCGCGGCGCGGCCGTGGTCTTCGTCGACGGGCGCTATGTCACGCAGCTTGCCGAGCAGGTGGACGGCAGCGTCTTCACCGGCGGCGACCTCGTCGGCGAGCCGCCGCATCTCTGGCTGCAGAACCATGGCCCGAAGGGTTTTCGCCTCGGCATCGACCCGTGGCTGCACACCGGCGCGGAGGTGCGTCGCCTCGAAAAGGCGCTTGCCGGCCTCGGCGGCGCCCTCGTCTTCCTGCCCCACAACCCGCTCGACAAGGCCTGGACCGACCGTCCGGCCGAACCGCTCGGCCGCGTGACGATCCAGGCGATCGAGCAGGCCGGGGAACTCGCCAGGGACAAGCTC
>CAMLOC010000596.1 GCA_946481465.1 uncultured Shinella sp.
CGGGACGTGTCCCGCGATTCGTCGAGGCGCGTCGCGATGGAATCGAGGATCGAGCGCAGCGCCGTCGTCGAGAGAGCCACGGAATGGCGCCGGCCGATCAGGGCGCGCATCGGCGCGAGCAGCACGGGATCGCGCCCGACCTTCTCCGCGCTGCCGGCGGCGCGGAAGGAATTGAACCAGCGCACCTCGGGCCTCAGCGCCAGCACATGGTTGAAGACCAGCAGGATGCCGATCAGGAGCACGCCGAGGATGAGGCCGTTGAGGCCGGGATTGCTCAAGAAGGCCGTCTGCGCCTGGCGGAAGAGGATGGCGGCCACGAAGCCGACGATGATGAGGAAGATCACCATCGTCCAGAAGAAGGCCATGGGGCTTGAGAGTTTGTGGGGATAATCCTCCCCGGTCTCGGGCGACCCTCCCCAGCCCGACAGCCCAAGCTTCGCCATATCGTCGTCTCTCCGCTTCCTCGTCGGGCGGGAGACTAGAGGAAGATTGCGCCGAATTGAAGGGGTTAGCGGCAAGAGCGGCGTGGAATGCGCCGCCCGTTTACCCCTCTCAGCGCGTCGGCACCGGACGGTGCACGACTTCGGTGAGCGCCTTGTGGATATATTCGTTGCCGGCGATGACGGTGCCGGTATCGAGCATGGCGCTGCCGCCGGTCAGATCGGTCGCGTAGCCGCCGGCTTCGCGAATCAGGAGGATGCCGGCCGCCAGATCCCACGGCGCAAGGTCGCGCTCCCAGAAGCCGTCGAACCGGCCGGCGGCGACATAGGCAAGGTCGAGCGAGGCGGAGCCGAGGCGACGCATGCCGGCGACCTCGCCCATGACATGGCGCAGCTCGACGAGGAACTTGCCGTGGTTGCCGCGGCCGAGATGCGGCACGCCGCAGCCGATGACGGCATCCGACAGGTTCTTGCGGGCCGCCACACGCAGGCGCCGGTCGTTGAGGAAGGCGCCACCGCCGCGCTCGGCGGTGAAGAGTTCGTCCGTCGCCGGGTTCAGCACCACGGCGGCGACGATCTCGCCGTTGCGTTCAAGCGCGATCGAGATGGCGAAGGTGGGAATGCCGTGCAGGAAGTTGGTCGTGCCGTCGAGCGGATCGACGATCCAGCGGTGCGCGCCGTCGGTGCCGACGATCTCGTCGGATTCCTCGCCGAGGAAGCCGTAGGTCGGCCGGGCCTTCATCAGGTCCTCGCGGATCAGCTTCTCCGCCTTGCGATCGGCCTGGGAGACGTAGTCGCCGGGTCCCTTGAGCGAGACCTGGAGGTTCTGCACTTCGCCGAAATCGCGCGCGAGCGACTTGCCGGCCTTGAAGGCGGCCTGAACCATGACGTTGAGAAGAGCTGAACGAGCCATGTAGAAAAGATCCTTCGGGAATGTCCGGCGCTTCGAAACGGCTGAGCCGCGGCGCGAAAACGCGCCGGGACCGGAATATGCGGCCTCAAAACCACAAATCCCCCGAAGTTTCAAGCCTTCGCCCCCTGCAAGGGCTGCAATGCAGGGTGCCCGATGCTGCAAAGGGTAAACGGGACGGCGTCAGGACCCCGAGCGGTACTTGTTCGCCGCGTCGACCGCCGCCTTCTGCTGCGTGTCGCTGAGGCCGAGGTAGAAGTCCTCCAGCGAGGGATCGTTGAGGCCGGCGCGGCGCGCCAGCACGAACCACTTGGCCGCCTCGACCGGATCGGGCCGCGTGCCGATGGCGTGGATATAGAGCTGGGCGAGCTTGCTCTGGGCGACGGCATTGCCGCCGCCGGCAGCGCGCTTCAGCCATTTGAAGCCGGCCTCGTAGTCGCGCTCGCCGCCCGTCCCGTTGATCAGCCACATGCCGAGGTCGAGCTGGGCCGTGTCGAAGCCCGCACGGGCGGCGCGCAGCAGCCATTCCCGTGCGCGCCTTGTCTTCTCCTCCGGCAGGTCCTTCAGGTTGATATAGATCTGCGCCACGGCATATTGCGCGTCGGCGATGCCCTGCTCGGCGGACTTCTCGTAATAGGGCAGCGCCGCGCGCAGGCCCTTTTCCCCCGGGGCATCGGCCACCAGCACCTGGCCGTAGTTGAACTGCGCGGAGGCATTGCCGAGGTCGGCAGCCTTCTTCATCAGCTCGTCCGCCTTGGCGCGGTCCTCCTTCGAGCCCGAGCGCTCCATCAGAAGGATCGCATATTTGAACATGCCGGTTGGATCGCCGCCATTGGCGGCCTGCCCGTACCAGAACATCGCCTGTTCGCGGTTGCGCTTGACGCCGAGGCCGCGGTCGAGGATCTCGACAACCAGCGTCTGCGCGGCCGGGTCACCAAGCTGCGCGCGCGGCAGGGCGAGTTCCATCGCGGTCAGGTAGCGGCCGCGCTGGAAGGCGCCGTAGGCTTCGTCGATCTTGCCGGTGAAGGGCTTTTCCGCCGGCAACGCCGGCAGGTCCGCGCCCATGCGGTCGAGCACGGAAAGGCCGGTCGAGGGACCGTCGGCCGGCTCGTCCTTGCCGGCATCCGTCGTCCCGGCGGGCTTGTCCTCGACGGAGGCGGGCTTCGCCTCGGCGGCCGGATCCTTGGCGGCAGCCGTGTCGTCCGCCGTGACGGAGGGTCCCTTCTTCGCCGCTTCCGCGAAAGCCGGCGCGGCCGAGAAGATACCCGTGGCAAGAAGCGCCACCGGCGCGATACGGCAAGCTTGAAGGAGAACGGCCCTGATCATGCGCCTACTATTGCTCAAACCGTGGCGCTTTTTCGTCAAGAAGGGCATTGACCGCCGCCACCACATGGGGCGCCTGCGCCGGATCGGCGAAAACCGCCTTGTCGAGCGCCACGAACTCCGCGCCGGTCTCGGCTGCGGCAAGCGCGGACTGCGGGTCCGTGCCGCCGAGCACGATGCAGGGGATCTCCACCATCGAGGCCCACCATTCGGCAAGCGCGAGATTCTTCGGATGCGCCTCCGGCTTGATGTCGCCGCCGATCTTGCCGAAGAAGATGTAGTCCGGCTGCACCTCGCCGATTTCCAGCGCCTTGTGCCGGTCCGTCGCGTTTCCGCCGCCGACGATGAGCTTCGGCGTGAACTTCTCGATGGCCTCGCCCAGTTCCTCGAGGCCTCCGGTGATGTGGATGCCGTCCGCCTTCGCCCGGCCGGCAACGCGGGTGTCGCCGGCGACGAGCGCGGCGGCGCCCGCCTGCTGGACGATCGGCACCAGCGTTTCGGCATGCTTCTGGAACTGGCCGTCGTCCAGCCCGTATTGCGGCAGGATCACCGAGGCGACGTCGCCGCCCTTCAGCGCGCCCTCCAGCATCGCGGCGCGGGCGGCAAGGTCCTCGCCCTCGGGCAGGATCAACACCAGGCGGCAGCGGGTTTCGGCATCGGACATGGATGAACTTCCTTAGAACACGGCACTCGGGCTCGTCATAACAGATCAAAGCGGATAGACGGAAGGACGAAC
>CAMLOC010000597.1 GCA_946481465.1 uncultured Shinella sp.
TTGCAGGTGACGTCGACCGAGGCGCCGGCCATCAGCGCATAGGTGAAGCGCCAGCTCTTGCGGCCACGGTGCTCGAAGGTCGGGTCGCAGTTCGTCGGATCGCCGGTTTCGCACGAGGTGTTCTTGAGGTTCTTCCAGTTCACATAGGTGCCGCCGATACCCGCGCCGACATAGGGCGTGACGATGCCGTAGGTGCCGATGTCGACATAGGCGTTGGCAAGCAGGCTCAGGGCCGTCAGCGAGGAGACATCGCTCGAGGTGCAGTTTGCGGCAACGCCGCAACCGCCCGTCGTCGAGCCCTTGAACTTGGACTTGAACATGTAGTCGAGCGTCACGTCCGTGCGGAAGTGATCGTTGATCTGGTAACCGACGCCGCCGCCGAGGGTGAAGCCGCTCTTCAGGCGCGTGGAATCGAAGCTGCGATAGGTGTCGTTCGAGCCCTGGTAGAAGTCCGCACCGCGCATCTTGTTGTAGGACCAGCCCATGTCGCCGCGCAGATACCAGCCGCCCGTCTCGATGATGGCCTCCTGCACCGGCGCCTCGATGACCTCCGGCTGGTAGATATCGGCCGCATAACCCGACGTGCCCGTCAACAGGACGGCAACCACGCCACTCAAAACTTTCCTCATGGCCTTGCTCCAATAGGCTTTGCTTGGGTTGGCCGGCGCGCCGGATTCCAAGTCCCTTGATCAGGCATGGATAATGGCGAGGAAAAGTTAAGGGCCGATTAACTACGAACATTTACCGTATTTGTTAACGGCCGTTCATAAATTCAGTTAATTATAAATAAAAAGAAAGTGACCTTCGAGAAAACCGCCAACGTAACTTGACGACAAAAGAAAAGGCCGAAGCAATGCTTCGGCCTTTTCAAAGAATGGGTACGCAAGGCGGGTTCAGGCGGCGTTGCGCACGGCGCCGATCACGGCCACCAGTTCGTCGACGATGCGCTCCACCTGCGCCCGGTCGTCGCCTTCCGCCATGACGCGGATCAGCGGCTCGGTACCGGAGGGGCGGATGAGGAGGCGGCCGCCCTTGGCCAGCTCGCTTTCGGCATCGGCGATCGCCTGGCGCACCGCGGTATCCTCCAGCGGCTGGCCGGCCTTGATGCGCACGTTCTTCAGCACCTGCGGCACCGGTTCGAAACGGTTGCACACCTCGCTGACCGTCCTGCCGGAGCGCTTGACGCAGGCGAGCACCTGGAGCGCGGCGACGAGGCCGTCGCCCGTCGTGCCGAAATCGGACAGCACGATATGGCCGGACTGCTCTCCGCCGACATTGTAGTCGTGCTGGCGCATGTGCTCGACGACATAGCGGTCGCCGACCTTGGTACGCTGCAGGCCGAGGCCCTGGCCGGCAAGAAAACGCTCGAGGCCGAGATTGGACATGACGGTCGCCACGATGCCGCCGCCGCGCAGCAGGCCGTCCGCCGCCCAGCTTTCGGCGATGACGGCCATCAGCTGGTCGCCGTCGATGATCTTGCCGTTCTCGTCGATGATCTGCACGCGGTCCGCATCGCCATCGAGCGCAATGCCGATATCGGCGCGCACCTCGTGCACCTTGCGCTGCAGGGTCTCTGGATGGGTCGAGCCGCATTCGAGATTGATGTTGAGGCCGTCGGGCTCGTTGCCGATGGTCACGACGTCCGCGCCGAGTTCCCACAGGGCGGCGGGCGCGACCCGGTAGGCGGCGCCATTCGCGCAGTCGATGGCGACGCGCAGGCCCTTCAGCGTCGTGTCGCGCGGCAGGGTGCGCTTGGCGTGCTCGATATAGCGGTCGTGCACGCCGTCGATGCGCTTGGCCCGGCCGATCTCGGCGGACTTGGCGAGTTGCGCCGTCATGTCCTTGTCGAGCAGGTCCTCGATCTCCATCTCGATCTCGTCCGACAGCTTGTAGCCGTCCGGGCCGAAGAGCTTGATGCCGTTGTCGTAGAACGGGTTGTGCGAGGCGGAGATCATCACGCCGATATCGGCGCGCAGCGAACGCGTCAGCATGGCGACGGCGGGCGTCGGGATCGGGCCGAGGATGAAGGCATCGATGCCGGCGGCGGTGAAGCCCGCGACCATGGCATTCTCCAGCATGTAGCCGGAAAGCCGCGTGTCCTTGCCGATCACCACGCGGTGGCGATGCGCGCCGCGGCGGAAGATCGTGCCCACGGCGATGCCGACCCGCATGGCAAGGTCCGGCGTCATCGGGAAGATGTTGGATTGACCCCGGATGCCATCCGTGCCGAAATAACGACGTTTCATGTTCACTCCTGAAATTCGCCGGCCTGGGCACGCGCTTTCCGCTGCGCCCGGCTCTCCAGCGTCCGTCCTGCCGCGCTCGCTCGTCCATCTCGGGGCAGAAGGCGGAGATAACATTATATCCGCTTGGTAAGCCAATCCTTAAAACGACGTAGAGCCATCATCTTCTTTGCCACAAAAGCCGGCAAAGAACATCCACCCGCCCATCAGAATTCATTACAGGCCGTTACCAAAGGAAAACGGCCGGGAATACTTCCCGGCCGTCAGTTTGTCGGCAACCCGCACTTCCCACACACTTCGTCATCCTCGGGTCAAGCCCGAGGATGACGAAGGAGGGGTGAGTGGAGCGTGCCAGCTATTGCGGCTGCGGCTCGAGCCCGCCTTCCGCTTCGCCGCCCTTCTTGTGGCCGGCCTTCGGCACGGCCGAACCGCGGTGCGGCGGCGTGTCGTCACCGAGATCGCGCGCCGGCTTCTCGCCGCGGATCAGCGCCTTGATCTCGTCGCCGGTCAGCGTCTCGTATTCGAGCAGGCCTTCGGCGAGCGCCACGAATTCGTGGTTCTGCTCGGTGATGATGCGCTTGGCCTCGGCATAGGCCTCGTCGATCAGGCGGCGGATCTCGTTGTCGATCTTCTGCGCGGTCGCCTCCGAAACGTTTTTCTGTTGCGCGACCGAATGACCGAGGAAAACCTCCTGCTGGTTCTCGCCATAGGCGACCTGGCCGAGCTGGTCGGAGAAGCCCCATTGCGTGACCATCGCGCGGGCGAGCTTGGTCGCCTGCTCGATATCGGAGGAGGCGCCGGAGGTGATGTTGTCCTTGCCGAAGGTGATCTCCTCGGCGACGCGGCCGCCCATCATGATGGCGAGGCGCGAGACCATCCACTTGTAGCTCATCGAGTAGCGGTCGCCCTCGGGAAGCTGCATGACCATGCCGAGCGCGCGGCCGCGCGGGATGATCGTCGCCTTGTGCAGCGGATCGGCGAGCGGCACCTTGAGCGCGACGATGGCGTGGCCGGCCTCGTGATAGGCGGTGAGCTTCTTTTCCGCCTCGGTCATGGCCGAGGAACGGCGCTCGGCGCCCATCATGATCTTGTCCTTGGCGTCCTCGAATTCCTGCATGGTGACGAGGCGCTTGTTGCGGCGCGCGGCCATCAGGGCGGCCTCGT
>CAMLOC010000598.1 GCA_946481465.1 uncultured Shinella sp.
TCTGAACATCTGGCGCCAGGGTCGCCTCCTTCACGGAGGCGTGGATTGAAACATCCGGCCGGCTTGGACCTCGCGGGGATAAACCCGCGTCGCCTCCTTCGCGGAGGCGTGGATTGAAACACCGTCGCAACCGAGATGTGGAAGTGAGCGGCGATAATCTACTTTGCGCGCATCCCGGCCAGCTTGTTGAGACGGGCTCCGGATCCGAGCCAGCCATGCATCCATGATCCGCGGCGTTGAATGGCAGCGTCGAAACAGGGGACTTTCATTATTAGACTTTTCCGCCTATCTTGGAATGGACATGCAGATGCCCGCCGATACGCCACCGATAGCTCCGAATATGCCGACAGAAAACGCACAGAAGTCCGACCTCTCGAATGGCCAGCCGAAGGCGGCACCGCTGCAGCGACAGTCGTCCGTTCGTCGGACGATGGAAATCGTCCTCGATACCTGGAACTTCCTCATTCTCCGTGAGGCATATTTCGGGGTTCGCCGGTTTGACAAATTCCAGCAAAGGCTGGGCATTCCCCGGCAGACCCTGTCGTCGCGCCTGTCCGCCCTCGTCGCCAACGAGATCCTGAGCGTGGGAAGGCGGCCCAACGAGCCGGGGCAGCAATATTTCCTGACGGAGAGAGGAAAGGACCTCTTTGCGACCATGCTGTCCCTGATGGAGTTCGGCGACAGATGGCTGAAGGGCGACAAGGAGCCGCCCCTGCAGTTGATTCACAAGAGCTGCGGCTGCGCATGCCGCCCGGTCACGGTCTGCTGCGAGTGCCTGGAGCCGTTCACGGCGCGGGAAGTGTCTCCCCGCGACGGGCCGGGCGCGGGATATACGCCGGCCGACACGCGCCCGACATCGCGCCGCAGCTCCGATCCCACGCTTCTGGAGCGGGTGCGGCCTTGCTCGGTGGCGCGGACGCTCGGCATCATCGGCGACAGATGGAGCTTCCTGATCCTGCGGGAGGGCTGGTTCGGCGTGCGCCGCTTCGAGGAGATGCGGGAAAATCTCGGCATCGCCACGAATATTCTCACCGATCGCCTCGTGCGCCTCGTACAGGCGGGGGTGTTTCGCAAGGTTCCCTATGGTTCGAGCGAACGTTTCGAGTACCGCTTCACCGAAATGGGTCTTGATCTCTACAAGCCGATGCTGGTGATGATGGCCTGGGGGGACCGCTGGCTTGCGGAGGGCAAGCCGCCGATGCGCCTGCGGCACAAGACCTGCGGGCAGGATTTTTCGGCCATCGTCGTGTGCTCCGAATGCAAGAAGCAGATCGCGGCGAAGGATACGGACTACGTCCTGCGCTATCCGTTCAGCCTGTGACGCGATCGGCCGGATCGCGCCGCGCTTGCAGCATCCGGAAGATGCGCTCCGGTGTGACGGGAAGCGTCTCGACCGAGACGCCGAGGTGGGAAAGCGCGTCGGATACCGCATTCGCGATCGTCGCCGGTGCGCCGATCGTGCCGCCTTCGCCCATGCCGCGGAACCCGCCCACATTGTTGGGCAGGTCCGCCTCGATATGCACGATGCCTATGTCGGATATGCTGGTGGCGACCGGAACGAGGTAGTCCGCCAGGCTTGCCGCGACAGCCTGGCCCTGGTCGTCGTGCACGATCTCTTCAAGCAGGGCCGCGCCGATGCCCTGCGCCACCGCGCCCTGCACCTGGCCGTCGACGATCATCGGGTTGATGATCTTGCCGCAATCCTCGGCGACCACGTAGCGCAGGACCTTGACGCCGTAGGTCTCCGGGTCGACCTCCACCATGGCGAGGTGGGTGGATGAACAGGCCGTGCCGAGATAGGGATCGTAGGTCTCCGATGCGGCAAGGTCCTCGCGCTGGTCACGCGGGATGCGGCCCATCTGCGAGTAGACGGCGGAAGCGATTTCCCTGAGCGTCATCGTCCGGTTCGAGGTCTTGCTGATGACGATGCCGTCATGCATGTCGAGGTCGTCGACGTTCTGTTCCATGAGATAGGCGGCCGCGCGCAGGACCTTGCCCTTGACGACACGCGCGGCGAGGATCGCCGCGCCGCCGCCGAGGACGGCCGAACGGCTGGCATAGGTGCCGCTGGACATCGGCACCAGCGCGCTGTCGCCGTGCTTGACCTCGATATCCTCCAGCTTGCAGCCGAGTTCGTCGACGATGACCTGCGCGAGCGTCGTTTCGAGGCCTTGTCCATGCGAGGCGATGCCGAAGGCGGCGGTGATCGCGCCGGTCGCGTCGATCTCGATTTTCGAGGTCTCGGTGCCGGTGTTGATGGGCATGCCGGGGGCGACGGAGATGCGCGAGCCGATGCCCGTCAGTTCGGCATAGCTCGCAAGGCCGATGCCGACCCAGCGTCCCTGCTTTCGCGCCTCGTCCCTTTCGATGAGGAGGTTCGGATAGTCGACATGCGCGCAGGCGCCCGCAAGGCATTCCTGAAACGCGGACTTGTCCCAGATGATGCCGGAGGCGGTGCGATAGGGGAACTCGTCGGCATTGACGAGATTCTTGCGGCGGAATGCGACCGGGTCCATGCCGAGCTTGCGCGCGGCCATCTCGATCAGGCGCTCCATCGCGAAGGTCGAGGAGGGCCGGCCGACGCCACGATAGGGTCCGGTCGGGGGCTTGGGCGTCAGCACCCCCCTGATACGGCCCCGATAGTGTTCCATCCTGTAGGGGCCAGGCAGGAAGCTCACCACCTGCACGGTCTCGAGGGCCGCGGTCCAGGGATAGATCGAATAGGCGCCGACGTCGCCGATCACGTCGGCCCTGAGCCCGATCAGCAGTCCGTCCTGCGTGACGGCGAGCTCGGCCTCTATCAGTTCATCGAATGCCTGGCTGGTCGCCGACAGGTCCTCGAGGCGGTCGCTGATGAACTTCACCGGGCGCCTGAGCTTGCGGGCGAGGGCGCAGACGAGAATCTCCTCGCCGTAGAGCGATCCCTTGCCGCCGAAGCTGCCGCCGACATCGGGGGCGACGACCCGCAGGCGCGTGCCGGGCAGGTCGAGGCATCCGGACAGGACATCGCGGATGACGCCGGGAATGTTCGACGAGGTGTAAAGCGTCAGCGCCTGCTTTCGCGCATCCCATTCGGCGAGGTAGGAGCGGTTTTCCATCGCGACGGCCGTCTTGCGCGTCATCCGGAACCGGCCCTTGACGGTCACCGCAGCGCCTTCGAAGGCGGCATCGACGTCACCGCGCTTGAATTCCCGCCGGATGATCGTGTTCGTGCCGGCTTCCTCGTGGAGCAGCGGCGCGTCGTCCTTCACCGCGTCGACCTGCCGGATCGCGAAGGGCAGGGGCTCGTAGTCGATGGTGATGTGCTCCAGCGCGTCCTCGGCGGCGTACCGGCTTTCCGCGACCACCGCGACGACGGGTTCGCCCACATAGCGCACTTTGCCGCGCGCCAGCGGCCAGATGG
>CAMLOC010000599.1 GCA_946481465.1 uncultured Shinella sp.
AGCCGAACATCGGTATCGGGACATCTCGCATGAAACCGTTCGATCTTTGGAAGCAGCCACTTTGCTGCGAATGCAGGACTGACCGTCACGGTGAGAACTCCACCGCTTGCTGCCTCCCGCATGCGCTCGAGCCCCGCACTCAATCGGTCAAGCCCGGCTGTTATGTCAGGCAGCGCGCGGTCGGCCGCTTCAGTCGCGAGGAGCCTGATCTTTCCGGACGATCCACGATTAAAGAGCGGCGTGCCCAGCCAATCCTCAAGGTTCCGCACCAATTGTCCGACGGCGGCCGATGTCACATTAAGTTCCTTGGCCGCCTCGGAGAAGCTACCGTGGCGGGCAGACGCCTCAAAGGCGCGCAGGGCGTTAAGATGAACGGGCGATCGCATAGGGAGCCAATAAAGAAAAACTATCCCCATATTTGATCGCCGCCGAAACGTTTGGCAAGTCCGCCGATTGTGACGGTAGTCGACCTGTGGGATGGTGGAGGCAAGCGCACGCTACGTTGCGCATGGGCTAGATGGCCTCTGCAATGACGGCCTGACCTGAGCCCCCAAGTCAGCCAGGAAATGGTTTCCACCGAACCTTGCGGCCCCGGTGCCGGCTATTCTGCCAGATAGGCCTCTACCCAGGCCCGGGCCAGCCGCGAATAGGGCGCTTGGGGCAGCGTCATCTCGCGGATGCGCGCCAGCGCTTCCTGCGCGTAGCGGCCGATCTTGCCGGCGATCCTCTCGTCCATGGCGATGTCTCCCGCGAGGCGGTCCCTTTCGGCGCCTTGCAGGCCGGCAAGCTCGGCCGAGCGTGCTGCCGACCGTTCCGTCAGTTCCGTTGCGATCTCCTGAAGGTTCAGGCTCATCGCCAGCAGGAATTCGAGGTCGCGCAGCACGCGCGTGCGCGCCTGCACCAGCCCGAGCCGGTTGAGCCCGTAGACCTGGATCGATACCGCACCCACGGCGCTGGCCTTCGCCGCCACCGCCGTGGCGGCGATCGCGGCATGGTCGGCCACGGCGTCCGGAAGGCCGGCCGTTGCCGCCGGGTCGAGCGGCCTCGGATAGACGAGGCCCACCAGATGCTCGCGATCGATATGGAAGGCGAGATGCCGGTCGGGGTCGTCGCGCGTAGGGTCGAGCAGCAGGCGCTTCTCGGCCTCGACGTCGTCGCCGGGGCGGGCGGCATGCGCGCTGCCGTCCATGAGCGGGAATGCACTCTGCTTGCCGGTCAGGATGCTGCGGGAGCGGTCGAAGTCGCCGTCGGCGCGCAATGCCACCATCCGGTCCTCGCCCGCTTTGGGCGTCTTCTGGTTGCGACGCCGATTGCAGTCGATGCAGCTCGGCAGGAGGTTGCTCCACTCCATCGCCAGCCACCAATAGCCGGGATGGCCGGAAACGCCCTCGACCTCGCCCTTGGGCCGGTAGTGTTCGACGTCCACCGGCTGGAGCCCGGCATAGAAGCTTTCGCAATAGGCGCATTTGCCGTGGAACAGCTTTTCCAGTGCATTCTTGACGGATACCTCCTTGTACCGGGAGAAGGGGAAGGGCTTCGGCGTCTCGCCCGCCGCGATCTTCTCCATATGCTCGGTGACGAGTTGCAGCTCGGACTTGCCGTCCGCCGGCCGCTGCCGGTGCAGGATCGGCGGCTCGGCCACCCGTGTGCGCTCGACCCGTCTCATTCCAGCAATCCCTCGAGGAACTTCTTGATCTCGGCCTTCGCCTTCTCGCGCACCTGGCTGATGCGTCCGCTGCCGGCCGTGCGCCGCAGCGCGAGATATTCGGCCACCGCCTCCTGCACCAGGCGCGTCACCTCGGTGCGGCCATAGGGCAGCCCCTCCGCGATGGCGGCGTTGAAGTCGGCGAGGATGGTCCGCTCGCGTTCGTCGAGCGAGGCTCTTTCGCGCGCGAGCAGGTCCGCCACCTCGGCGAAGGCCTGGTCGGTGCGGCGGTCGTCGGCCGAGAAGAGCTGGAACATGTCCGAGGTGAGCAACTGCTCGACGGTCATGGTCTCGATGTTGTCGAAATCGGCGACGCGCTCGACCACCTCGGGCATGGAACTGCCGGCCTCGTCGCCTGTATTCTGGTAGCGGTGCAGCATCATCACTTCGCCGTCACGCATGCCGCGCACGCAGAGCGGGTCGTGCGAGGTGAAGACGAAGGTGACGCCCGGCAGCGCCCTGCGCAGGCCGGCGACGATCTGCAGCTTCCAGCGCGGGTGCAGGTGCGCCTCGATCTCGTCGATGAGCACGATCGCTTCGCCGTGGCGCGCCTCGCGCGGGGCGGCACCGGGCGCCGCGTCCATCAACCCCTCGAGCACGTCGCACACCAGCGCCAGCACCGCCCGGTAGCCTGATGAAACGATGTCGAGCCGCTGCGGCACGATGTATTCGCCGCCGTCCGGCTTCTTCTTGCGCACGTTGATGACGCAGCGGCCGCTCTCGTCCTCCTTGCCGGGCCGCACCTCGATGTCGCGGAAGTCGCCGTCGATGCGGATGATATGGCGCAGCGCGCTGACCACCTCGTCGAGCGCCTCGGGTTTTCGTTCCTTCAGCCCGGCGAGCCACGGCCCGGGATTGGAGATCTGGCGATCGTTGCTGAACAGTGTCTCGATCCGGCGCGCAAAGCCTTTCTGTCGCGTCTTCCCGAACAGCCGGTGCGCGCCGTAGGCGAAGACCGGCGGCGGCAGGCCTTTCAGCCTCCCTTGGGGGACCATGCGTCCGTCTTTCGCGTCGATCGTCAGGCTGGTCTTGCCACCGTCACGGAACGTAAGCTCGATACGGCAATCGCGCGGGGCGCGCTTGGTGGCGTCGCCCATATATTCGGGGTTGAGCGTCATGTTGCGGCCGTCGAGGTCGAGTTCGTCGCGCATGTCCTCCGTGATGGCCGCAAGCGCGATCGCCTCGAGGATCGAACTCTTGCCGGTCGAGTTCTCGCCAAGGATGAGCAGGCACGGTGTCGGGGGCAGGGTGTCGGGATCCTGTCCGGCAACCCGATCCCGCGGCGGGTCGGGCAGGGCGAAGGAGATCGCTTCCAGCGACTTGTAATTCTCGATGGTCGCCGCATGGAGCCGTGTGCGCACAGGAGGCAGGGCCGGAGCGTCCGTGCCGTCGGCAAGGCCTCGTGCCTGTGCTCGCCGTGCCTGCGCCTCGCGCGCGTCTTCTTTCTGCAGCGTACGGATGGCCTCGCGCAACCTCGCCGTGAAATCGTCACGATAGGCCCAGCCGAGGAAGGTCCTGCTGATCCGTCCGGCCGACAGTGCCTGATACGAATCGTAGGGTCGTGTCAGCTTGTTCGCGATCCTGCGCAATAGCAGATAGAGCACACCGCCGAATTCGGTTTCCTTGAAGACGTCGCTTTTGCCGATCCATCCTTCCGAGCTGAAAAACACGGGCGGGGACCGGCGCATGTCGCCGAC
>CAMLOC010000600.1 GCA_946481465.1 uncultured Shinella sp.
GCCGGTATCCGTCTTCTGCGCCACGCCGAGCAGCTTGATGCGGTAGCCGAGATCGGCGGCGGCGCGGATATCGTCGATGGAAATGTTGGTGATGCCTTCGAGATAGATATCGTCGGCCGCGATCTTCGTGCCGAAGGCGAGCGTCGTCAGGATCGACAGCTTGTGCGCCGTGTCGTTGCCCTCGATGTCGAAGGCGGGGTCTGCCTCGGCATAGCCGAGACGCTGGGCTTCCTTGAGGCACGCCTCGAAGGACAGGCCCTCCTTCTCCATCTTGGTCAGGATGTAGTTGCAGGTGCCGTTCATGATGCCGTAGACGCGGGAAATCGTGTTGCCCGTCAAGGATTCACGCAGCGCCTTGATGACCGGAATGCCGCCGGCGACGGCCGCCTCGTAGTTGAGCAGCGAGCCGTTCTTTTCCGCGATTTCGGCAAGCTCGACCCCGTGGGCGGCAAGCAGCGCCTTGTTGGCCGTCACGACATGGACGCCGCGCGACAGCGCCGCCTTGACCGCGGCACGGGCCGGATCGCCGGCGCCGCCCATCAGTTCCACGAAGACGTCGATCTTCGCCTCGCGGGCGAGCGCGACCGGATCGTCGAACCATTCGGCGGCCGAAAGATCGACGCCGCGGTCGCGGCCCTTGCTGCGGGCGGTGACGGCGACGATCTCGATAGGCCGGCCGCACGTCGTCTGAAGCATGTCCCTGCGTTCGACGAGAATCTTCGCGAGCGAGGCACCAACGGTCCCCAAGCCCGCAATGCCGATCTTCAGGGCATCAGCCATGGTCATGTCCTAACGTTTTGGAAGAAGGCCCTCCGCAGAACGCGGAGGGCGGATTTTTCAGCGATGGGCGTTCAGCGAGATGACGTTGTGCATCGTCTCGTCCGCCGTGGAGAGGAACTTCTTGATATTGCGCGCCGCCTGGCGGATGCGGTGCTCGTTCTCGACCAGCGCGAGGCGGACGTAATCGTCGCCCATCTCGCCAAAACCGATGCCCGGCGCGACCGCCACGTCCGCCTTCTCGACCAGAAGCTTGGAGAATTCCAGCGAGCCGAGGTGACGGAACTTTTCCGGGATCTTCGCCCAGGCGAACATGGTGGCGGCCGGCGGCGGCACTTCGAAGCCGGCCTTGCCGAACGTGTCGACCATCACGTCGCGGCGGCGCTTGTAGACGTTGCGCACCTCCGCGATGTCCGAGCCGTCGCCGTTCAGGGCATGGGTGGCGGCGACCTGGATCGGCGTGAAGGCGCCGTAGTCGAGATAGGACTTGACGCGGGTCAGCGCGGCGATCAGCCGCTCGTTGCCCACGGCAAAGCCCATGCGCCAGCCCGGCATGGAGAAGGTCTTCGACATGGAGGTGAATTCCACCGTCACGTCGAGCGCGCCGGGTACTTCCAGCACGGACGGCGGCGGGGCGTTCTCGTCGAAATAGATTTCCGAATAGGCAAGGTCGGACAGCACGATGATGTCGTGCTTCTTCGCAAACGCGATGACGTCCTTGTAGAAATCGAGCGTGGCGACATGCGCCGTCGGGTTCGACGGATAGTTGAGGATCAGCGCCAGCGGCTTGGGGATCGAGTGGCGCACGGCGCGCTCGAGCGGCGGGAAGAAGCTCTCGTCCGGCTCGACCGACATGGAACGGATCACGCCGCCGGCCATCAGGAAGCCGAAGGCATGGATCGGATAGGTCGGGTTCGGGCAGAGGATGACGTCACCGGGCGCGGTGATCGCCTGCGCCATGTTGGCAAAGCCCTCCTTGGAGCCGAGGGTCGCGACGACCTGCGTCTCCGGGTTCAGCTTTACGCCGAAGCGGCGGGCGTAGTAGGCGGCCTGGGCGCGGCGCAGGCCGGGAATGCCCTTGGACGAGGAATAGCGGTGGGTGCGCGGGTCCTGGACCACTTCGCACAGCTTGTCGACGATCGCCTTCGGCGTCGGCAGGTCGGGGTTGCCCATGCCAAGGTCGATGATATCGGCGCCACCCGCTCGCGCGCTTGCTTTCAAACGGTTGACCTGTTCGAAAACATACGGCGGCAGACGCCGGACCTTGTGAAACTCTTCCATCTTCAACCCCGTTAGGCACGAAGCCCCTCCGGCGGCCTTGCCGGACGGCGCAAAACTCCATGCGAATCAAGAAACCGGATACGGACGAAAGCGTTCGAAATGAAGGCGCTCCGCCCGGCCGACGGCCAATTGGCCGTCATCCGCTTTGCTGCCAAACGGCAAGAAACGCAAGCGCTAATTCGTCTTCTCGATTTGCGAAAGCGCCGCCTTGCCATGGCCGTCGCGCAGCGCCTGCAATTCGGCGAGCTTGCGGCGGTATTCGGCTTCCGAGATCGCGCCCGCGCGGCGGCTGTTGGAGAGCGCGGTCAGGCGCGCGCTGTAGCCGGCCGCCTCCTCGTCGCTCATCTGCTGCGTCTCGGCGCTGACGATCGCCGTGATGTCGGGATAGACGTCGGCCCGGTTCGCGCCGGCATTCACTGTCGCGGTCGAGGCCGTCTCGCTCGAAGCGCAGGACGCGAGCACCGCGGCGGCGGCGGCCATGAGAAGAGCGGCGCGCAAGCGCCTGATTTCGAACGCCATGTGGCTGTATGCTCCTGTCGAAACGACCGGTTCCCGATATTGCCTTGTGCGGCTGTCAGGCCCTTGTAATCTGTTTCGTAGAGAATGTAAAAATACAAAAGTAACAATAAAATCGGGAGGGAACCATGGCCGACGAACGCAAGGCGAATGAACGCGACGCGGCCGGAAACAAGCCCGGTTTCCAGCCCTTCGATCCTGCGGCGATCGAGCCCTATATCGTCAAGGATCCCGAGGCGCTGACGGTCAATTTCGCGCGCACCATCGAGCAGCTCGGCAAGGCCGCCTCCGCCTGGCTTGCCCCGCGCGAAAGCGGCGAGAAGGTCGACACGGTGTCCGAGCCGATGGTCGACATGGTCAAAACCCTCTCAAAGGTCTCCGAATACTGGCTGACGGACCCGCGCCGCACGCTGGAGGCGCAGACGCTGCTGCTCGGCAGCTATTTCAACATCTGGTCGCGCACGCTGGCGCGCCTTTCCGGCGAGGTGCCGGAGGCCGCGCCCGATCCGCACGGCAAGGACAAGCGCTTTTCCGACGAGGACTGGGTGAAGAACCCCTTCTTCGATTTCCTGCGCCAGGCCTATTTCGTGACCTCCGACTGGGCGGAGAAACTGGTCGCCGACGCCGAGGGGCTCGATGAGCACACGCGCCACAAGGCGGGCTTCTACGTCAAGCAGATCGCCAGCGCGATCTCGCCGACGAATTTCGTCACCACCAATCCGCAACTCTACCGCGAGACGGTCGCCTCGAACGGCGCCAACCTGGTGCGTGGCATGAAGATGCTGGCCGAGGACATCGCCGCCGGCCGCGGCGACCTGAA
>CAMLOC010000601.1 GCA_946481465.1 uncultured Shinella sp.
TCATGGAGGCCTACCGCCATGCCGGCCCGGCCACAGCCGCCGGCACCGACATGGAGGCGATCGCCGGCCTTGCCGACGATCTGCGCGCCCTGGAGGAACTGACCCGGTCGAGCGAGGAGCGCACCGCGCGCACCTTCGACGCGCTGCATGACACGCTGGTGCAGATCGCCGGTCGCCTCGAACAGCTCGACGCACCGCGCGAAACCTTCGGTCGCCGCGAGGCCGCCATGCCGCGCGCCGAAATGCCGGCCATGGACATGGAGCGCCAGACGGCCCCGGCCTCCAGCATCTACGGCAACGACTACCCTTTTGACGATGACGGCTTCGGCGCCCGCGAGACCCGCAGGGCCGAAGCCGAGGCGCCGCAGGAGGAAAGCCGCTTCGCCGAGATCGAGGTCGAGACCATCCCCGTTCCCGAGCGTCCCGCGCCGGAAGAGATGCTTGCGGACGAGACCGTCGCGCTCGCCGCCGGCCAGCCGGCGGCCGCCCGGCCGAAGGGCGGCCTGCTCGCCGGCCTGAAGCGCCGGTTTGCGCCCGGCCGCAAGGAAGCGGTGCCGCCGGCCGAACGCCAGCAGATCGATCCGGCGCCCTCGATCGACCCCACGGACGAACTCGCTCCGGAAGAGGCGAACCAGTTGCTGGAGCCCGGCTCCGGCGTGCCGGACGTTCGCCGCATCCTCGAGCGCGTCCGCGCCGGTCAGGCAGCCGGCAGCCGTCCGGCAGCCGGCGGCGAGGGCGAGAAGGCCGATTTCATCGCCGCCGCCCGCCGCGCCGCCAAGCTCGCCGCCGAGGAGACCGACACGCTTTCCCGCGTCGCGCCCGCGAAGAAAACGGAGAAGCTGGCAAAGGGCGAGAAGCCCGCTTCGGCGCTGTCGCGTCATCGCCGGCCGATCCTCCTGGCCGTCGGCGCCGTGCTGCTGGCCATCATGTCCTATCCGCTGGTCAGCGCGCTGGTGGCGGGCGACGAGGCGCCTGTCGTCGTGGAGCAGACCGCCGTCGCCACGAGCGACACGGCAGCAGTCGAAACCACGACGGGCGCGGCGAAGGCCGTGACCGCCGACACCGCCGCAGCGCCGGTCGCCGGCGAGGAGATCGCGACGGATCCGGCTCCCGTCGAGGACGGCAACGCGGGCGAGCCCGGCGACACGCAGGCGACTGCCGGCGCCGAACCGACGCCGACCGGGACCTCCGCTACCGGCAGCGAAGCCCTGACGGCCCCGGCCGAGACGACCGATAGTGCCGCGACCGCCGGCTTCGAGCCCGTGGCGGAACCGCAAACCGCTGTCGCCGAGGAGACGCAGCCGATCGACCAGACGCAGACCGCGGCGATCGTCGTTCCGGAGGCGATTACCCCGGCCTCTCTGTCCAAGGCGGCGAGCGAGGGCGATCCGCTGGCACTGTTCGAGATCGGCGCGCGCTATACGGAAGGCCGCGGCGTTGCGACCGATCTTTCGGAGGCTGCCCGCTGGTACGAGCTTTCCGCGGCCCGCGGCTTCGCGCCCGCCGAATACCGTCTCGCCAACCTCTACGAGAAGGGCCAGGGCGTCGAGCGTGACCTGCCGCGCGCCCGCGAACTCTACGAGACCGCGGCGGGCAAGGGCAATGCCAGCGCCATGCACAATCTTGCCGTCCTGCTGGCGACGGGCGTCGGCACCGAGAAGCCGGATTTCGAAGGCGCGGCCAAGTGGTTCCAGAAGGCCTCCGAGTTCGGCGTGCGCGACAGCCAGTTCAACCTCGCCATCCTCTATGCGCGCGGCAACGGCGTGAAGCAGGACCTGGAGGAATCCTACAAGTGGTTCGCCATCGCCGCCCGCGACGGCGACGGCGACGCCGCGCAGAAGCGCGACGAAGTGGCCAATGCCATGAGCCCCGAGCAGCTTTCCAGCGCCAAGGCGAAAGTGGAATTGTGGAAGCCGCAGCCGCTCGACGAGAAGACCAATGCGGCTGACCTTCCCGACGAATGGGTCGGCAAGCCGACGAAGACCGCCAGCGTCGACATGAAGAAGGCGATCCGCAACATCCAGGCGATCCTCAACAACAACGGTTTCAACGCCGGCACGCCCGATGGCGCGATGGGCAAGAAGACGGTCGCCGCGATCAAGGCTTTCCAGAAGTCCGTCGGCCAGACGGAAACCGGCGAGATCGACGACGCGCTGGTGACCGAACTCCTGAAGCGCAACAAGCAGCCGAACTGATCGGCGGCGTGCCGGGGAGGCTCGAAAGCGGCTTCTCCGGTTGACTTGTCTACACCCCACGGGCATGACGCTCACCACAGCGCGCACAGTTCACGATGTGCAACGGGCGCTGTGGTATTTTGTATTTGCCGCATATTTTAATCCTTAAATCGGCCCCGATTTAAGGAATGATGCGGTAGAAATTTCATGTCGCCCCAAGATGATACACGCTCGACAAACGTTATCGTCAGGAAAGGTGGCAACAGAGTTCCGGCACAGGGGCCGAATGCGGTCCTGGGTGCGGGATTGCGACAGGATCGGGGCGTGCCGCAAGGCCGCGCCCCGGGATCGATCCTTGCGTGATGCAAGGCGCAACCGGCTGCCGGAGGGGCTCTCCCTTCCGCCGCGGGGCGCTTCCGTGCATGCGCAGCCTGCCGAGGGAGAGCCGCGACGGCAGGCGGAACGGACAGCGGCCGCCGGATGTCTTGAAACCGCGCAAGCGGAAATTTTGCCGATCGGGGTATTGTTGTGACTGTCTATCTGCCCATCGCAGAGCTCTCGGTGAACATCTTCATCATTCTGGGCATGGGCGCGGCCGTCGGCTTCCTTTCTGGCATGTTCGGCGTCGGCGGCGGCTTCCTCATCACGCCGCTCCTCATCTTCTACAACATCCCGCCGATCGTTGCCGTGGCGACGGGCGCCAACCAAGTCGTCGCCTCCTCGATATCGGGCGCGCTCTCGCATTTCCGGCGCGGCACGCTCGACGTGAAGCTCGGCACGGTGCTGCTTTTCGGCGGCCTTGCGGGCGCGACCCTCGGCATCTGGATATTCTCGCTGCTGCGCAGCGTCGGCCAGCTCGATCTCGTCATCTCGCTGCTCTATGTCGTGCTGCTCGGCACCGTCGGCACCCTGATGCTGCTGGAAAGCATAAGGGCGCTGCGCCGCGCGGCGAAAAACCAGCCCGTCTCGCTGCGACGGCCCGGCCAGCACAGCTGGGTGCATCGCCTGCCGCTGAAGATGCGCTTCAAGAAGTCGAAGATCTACCTCTCCGTCATCCCGGTCGTCGGCCTCGGTTTCGGCATCGGCATCCTCACCTCCATCATGGGCGTCGGCGGCGGCTTCATCATGGTGCCGGCGATGATCTACCTTCTGCGCATCCCGACCAATGTCGTCGTCGGGACCTCGTTGTTCCAGATCATCTTCGTCACCGCC
>CAMLOC010000602.1 GCA_946481465.1 uncultured Shinella sp.
GTCGACCGAGAACACCAGGTCGAGCAGCAGGATCTGGCCGATCGCTGCGGCAAAGCCGGTGGTCGCCGAACTGGCAATGAAATCCTCCTCGTGATCCTGCGGATCGACATTGTGGTGGATTTCCTTGGTCGCCTTCCAGACCAGGAACAGGCCGCCGGCGATCAGGATCATGTCCTTCCAGGAGAAGCCGTGGCCGAAGGCCTCGAAGACCGGGGTGGTCAGCTGGACGATCCAGGCGATGGTGCCGAGCAGCCCAAGGCGCATGACGAGCGCAAGGCCGATGCCGATGCGGCGGGCCCGCTCGCGATGCTCGGGGGGCAGCTTGTTCGTCAGGATCGAGATGAAGATGAGGTTGTCGATGCCGAGAACGACCTCCATCACGATGAGCGTGACGAGGGCTATCCAGGCGGCCGGGTCTTGCATGAGCGCAAGAATGCTGTCCATCCGGTCTTCCTCTCCAGAATACGGGGTTGAGAATGGACTTCCGTATTTATGCAGAATTCGACCGCTGGCAAGCTGAGCGATTGCCGTTCGCGCCCATATCACGCTTTCGTCATCTGATGGGCGGCCGCTGGCCGGTTTCCCGGGCCTTAAGGCTTTGCGCCGTAGGCCGCGAGGAAGACCTTTATGGCCGAGGCGACGTTCTGTTCGATCACGGTCCTCTGCGGCACGTCTTCCATCGAGCCGAAGATGCGGGGCTTGAAGAGGCCGACCGTGGTGAGTTCGATGAACTGCTTGGCCGCATGGGCCGTGTCGTCCGCAACGACGATGCCGGCCGCCACCTGGCGGTCGAGATATTCCTGCAGCACCGAGACGGGGTTGATCGGCGTTGCGGAGAAGAAGCGGCTGCAAAGTTTCGGCAGGCGGTGGTTGGCGGCGATCACCATGCGCATGGCGCGGATCGTCGGGTCCGCCGTCATGTGGGTGGCGAACAGCACGCCGAATTCCATCAGCGTCCCGGTGATCGGCTTCCTGCCGTCGAGCACATGGCGCACCGTTTCGGTGATCCGCAGGCGCTCGCGCTCGATCATCGAGCCGAACAGGTCCTCCTTGTTCTCGAAATAGACGTAGATGGTGCCCTTGGAGACGCCGGCGGCGCGCGTGATGTCGTTCATGCTGGCGGCTTCGAAGCCTTCCTCCATGAAAACGCGCTTGGCGCCGTCGAGGATCTGCTCGCGCTTGGCGGGGTCCTCGCCGGCGATGCGGCGCCCGCTCTGCGGGGCGGCCGGCTTGTCTTCCGTCGTCTGCATCTCCGTTCCCGTGTTCGAAACCTGGTGTCAACTATTTCGAACCAAGCGGTTCGATTTGTACTTGATATGCGCGAGAAAGGAGTCTATGTCAAATCGAACCGAACGGTTCAGTTCGGAATTTTATTCCAGAGATGGTGGCAATCTAATGTCGACTTCCCATGGCGCCGGCACGGCGAAGGTTCGTCCGGTCAACGACGATTTCCAGGCTGAGACCGCCGAGGCGCGGCCGGCGGAGGGTGCGCCCGCCGTTGCCGCCGTCGCCGCCCCGCAGGAAAAGAAGGGCGGTCGCCGCCTTGCGCTGCCGATCCTCGCCGTCGCGCTCATCGCCGCCGGCGGATGGTACGGCCACGAATGGTGGACGAACGGCCGCTTCATGATCTCGACGGACGACGCCTATATCGAGGGCGACATCGCCTCCATCTCCCCCAAGGTTTCCGGCTATGTGGACGTGGTCAATGCCGTCGCCAACCAGAGGGTGAAGGCCGGCGATCCGCTCGTCACGCTCGACGACGGCGACTACCGGCTTGCCCGCGAGCAGGCCGAGGCGCAGATCGCGACGCAGAAGCTCGCGCTCGGCCGTATCGACGCGCAGATCGAGGGCGCCAGGGCGAGCCTTGCCCAGGCGGATGCCCAGAAGACGGCCTACCAGGCCGCCCTCAGCGGCGCGGAAGTCGCCGAAAAGCGCGCCAAGGAATTGAACGCCAAGGCCGTCGGCACCACCGCCTCGCTCGACAGCGCCACCGTGGCGCTGGACCAGGCCAAGGCCAACCTCGTCGGCGCGGATGCCAACATCGTTGCCGCCAGGGCGGCCATCACCGTGCTGGAGGCGCAGCGCGCGGAGGCCGAAAGCCAGATCCGCACGCTCGAACTTGCCCGCGACAAGGCGGTGCGCGACCTTGGCTTCACCGTGCTGAAGGCGCCCTATGACGGCGTCGTCGGCAACATTTCCGTGCAGGTCGGCGATCTCGTCTCGGCCGGCCAGCGCCTTGCCGCGCTCGTTCCGGTGAAGGACCTCTATGTCGAGGCGAACTTCAAGGAAACGCAGATCGCCCGCCTCGTGCCGGGATCCAAGGTGCACCTGCATGTCGATGCCTTCGAGGAGGACGACATCGTCGGTACGGTGGATTCGATCGCGCCGGCCTCCGGCTCGGTCTTCTCGCTGCTGCCGGCGGAAAACGCCACGGGCAATTTCACCAAGGTCACGCAGCGCGTGCCGGTCCGCATCGCCATCCCGCAGGAGGTGCTGGATAGCGGCAAGCTGCGCGCCGGCCTCAGCGTCGTCGTCGACGTCGACAGCCGCACGGCGCCGACCGGCACGGCGCTCGCCGCCAAGGCCGAGTAAAGACCTCCAGCAAAGGAGCGCGGGCCATGGCCGCGACCGCTCAACCGGCAGCCGGCGCCCTGATGGCGGCGCCCGCGCAGGCCGACAAGGTTCCCGTCCGCCGCGTCGTCGCGTTCTTCGCGATGGTCTTCGGCATGTTCATGTCGATCCTCGACATCCAGATCGTCTCGGCCTCGCTGTCGGAAATCCAGGCAGGCCTCGGCGCGGGCGCCGACGAGATCGCCTGGGTGCAGACCTCCTACCTCATCGCCGAGGTCATCATGATCCCGCTGTCGGGCACGCTCGCGCGCATCGTCTCGACGCGCGTGCTCTTCGCCTTCTCGGCCGCCGGCTTCACCATGGCGAGCGCGCTTGCCGCCACCGCGACGAACATCGACCAGATGATCGTCTACCGCGCCATCCAGGGCTTCATCGGCGGCGGCATGATCCCCTCGGTCTTCGCGGCCGCCTTCACCATCTTTCCGCCCTCCAAGCGCAACATCGTCTCGCCGATGATCGGCCTCGTCGCGACACTCGCGCCCACTATCGGGCCGATGGTCGGCGGCTATCTGAGCCACGCCTTCTCCTGGCACTGGCTGTTCCTCGTCAACATCATCCCCGGCATCATCGTCACGGTTCTCACCTGGAACCTCATCGACTTCGACAAGCCGGAATTCAGCCTGATGAAGCGCTTCGACTGGTGGGGCCTCATCTCCATGGCGGTATTCCTCGGCTCGCTCGAATACGTGCTGGAAGAGGGCAACAACAAGGACTGGTTCAGCGACGAGCACATCGTTCTCGGCTCCGTCGCCGTG
>CAMLOC010000603.1 GCA_946481465.1 uncultured Shinella sp.
CTCGCTGGAATACGTTCTGGAAGAGGGCAACAACAAGGACTGGTTCAGCGACGAGCACATCGTCCTCGGCTCCGTCGCCGTGGTGGTCGGCGCGGCGGTGTTCTTCTGGCGCGCCTTCAAGGTGCCGTTCCCGGTGGTGGACCTGCGCGCCTTCGCCAACCGCAACTTCGCCTTCGGCTCGATCTTCTCCTTCACCATGGGCATCGGCCTCTACGGCCTGACCTATCTCTACCCGCTCTATCTCGCGCGCATCCGCGGCTACGATTCGCTGATGATCGGCGAGACCCTGTTCATCTCGGGCCTCGCCATGTTCTGCACCGCGCCGATCGCCGGCATGATGTCGTCGCGGCTCGATCCGCGCGTCATGATGATGATGGGTTTCGGCGGCTTCGCGCTCGGCACCTGGTCGATGACGCAGCTGACCGCCGACTGGGACTTCTACGAACTGCTGGTGCCGCAGATCCTGCGCGGCGTGTCGCTGATGATCTGCATGGTGCCGATCAACAACGTGGCGCTCGGCACCCTGTC
Source organism: uncultured Shinella sp. (assembly GCA_946481465.1). Next base: position 529 of record CAMLOC010000603.1, read on the forward strand.
GCCCGACCGCATCCGCAATGCTTCCGGCCTGTTCAACCTGACGCGCAACCTCGGCGGCGCCGTGGGCCTGGCGGTCATCAACACGATCCTCACCCAGCGCACGCAGGAGCATTATCTGCGCCTGTCCGAGCATGTGCAGTGGGGCAATCCCGAAGCCGTCGAGCGCATGGGCAACATGGCCGCCAATTACAGCGCCCACGGTCTTGACGGGCCTGCCATCGCCGTCAAGCAGATGGCAGGCATGGTGCAGCAGCAGGCCTATATACTGTCCTTCATCGATGTCTTCGTGCTGCTGACCGGCCTTTTCGCGACGCTCATCCTCTGCGTCGTGGCGATCCGCAAGCCGCAGGGCGCGGTGCGGGGCGGCGGCGGGCACTGAGCCCGCCTCCCGGACGATCACGGCTCGGGCCTGACGCCGTTTCGCGCTAAACACTCCGGCCCAACACCCTCATCCATGCCTCCCTAGAGGCGCCTTGCCGGCGAAAGGATCGGCGTCGGCCGTCTGTCGGAAATTTTTGATTTACGTACATCAGAAATTCCTCTATGGGTCTCGGCACGGAGGAGAGATGCGACCCACGGTTCACGATATTGCCGACAAGGCGGGCGTCAGCCTGGCGACAGTCGACCGCGTGCTGAACGACCGTCCGGGCGTTCGCGGCGTGACGCGCGCCAAGGTCGAGGCGGCGATCGCCGCGCTCGGCTATGTGCGCGACGTGGCGGCGGCGAACCTTGCCAAGAGCCGGGTCTATCCGCTCGTCTTCATCCTGCCGCAGGGCGACAATCCCTTCATGCGCGCACTGGAGGCGGAGGTGCGCCGCGCCGGCCTGCATTCGGCGAGCGAGCGCACCCGGCTTTCCGTCGTCACCGTGCCTGCCTTCGACGCCGGCGCGCTGGCGAAGGCCATCGACGGCGCCATCGCCGAAAAGGTTGCCGGCATCGCTGCCGTCGCCGTGGACGCGCCGGAGGTTTCGGACGCCATCGGCCGGGCGCAGGCGGCCGGCATTCCCCTCGCCACTCTGGTCTCCGACCTTGCCGGCTCCGGGCGCGATCACTTCGTCGGCGTCGACAACATCGCCGCGGGCCGCACCGCGGGCAGCCTGATGGGGCGTTTCCTCGGCGGCCTGCCCGGGCCCGTCGCCGTTCTTGCCGGCTCGATGCGGGTGCGGGACCACCGCGAGCGCCTGGAGGGGTTTTGCGCCGCCATGGCGGACATGCCCGTCACTCGCGCGATCCTGCCGGTGCTGGAAGGACAGGACGATCCCGCCCGCGCCCGCGTGCTGATTTCCGAATGCCTCGCCGCCGTGCCGGATCTCGCCGGCATCTACAGCCTCGGCGCCGGCAACCAGGGCCTCGTCGCGGCGCTTGCCGCCGGGCACGCCAGGCACATGTGCGTGATCGCCCACGAATTGACGGCCCATACCCGCGCCGCGCTCGAAACCGGCGCCATCGACGCCGTGCTCAACCAGGATGCCGGCCACGAGGTGCGCAGCGCCATCCGCGTGCTGCGCGCCAAGGCGGACGGCCTGCCCGTCATCGCGGCGCAGGAGCGCATCCGTCTCGACATCTTCATCAAGGACAACCTCCCGGCCGGCCCGGACGGGGATGACGGCAACTAGGAGAACGCCATGTATCTCGGGATCGACCTCGGCACGTCGAGCGTCAAGGCCATGCTGATCGACGCGGACCAGACGGTCGTCGGCTCGGCCTCCAGCACGGAGGTGAAGACCGCGCGGCCGCAGGCCGGCTGGTCGGAACAGGACCCGGCGGACTGGATCCGCGCGACGGAGGAAGCGATCGCCGGCCTTCGCGCCGCCCATCCCGTAGCGCTTGCCGCCGTGCGCGGCATCGGCCTTTCCGGCCACATGCACGGCGCGACCCTGCTCGATGCCGAGGACAGGGTGCTGCGGCCCTGCATCATGTGGAACGACACGCGCAGCCACCGCGAGGCGGCCGCGCTCGATGCCGATCCGCGCTTCCGCAGGATCACCGGCAACATCGTTTTCCCCGGCTTCACCGCGCCGAAACTCGCCTGGGTGAAGAACAACGAGCCGGATATCTTCGCGAAAGTCCGCTGGGTGCTGCTGCCGAAGGATTTCCTGCGCGTCTGGCTTACCGGCGAGCATATGTCGGAAATGTCGGATTCGGCGGGGACGTCCTGGCTCGATACGAGCGCGCGCGCATGGTCGGGCGAGCTTCTCGCCGCGACCGGGCTCGAAGAGCGCCAGGTGCCGGCGCTGGTGGAAGGCACGCAGGCCGCCGGCACGCTGCGGCCGGAGCTTGCCGCGCGATGGGGCCTCGGTGCCGGTGTCGTCGTTGCCGGCGGGGCGGGGGACAATGCGGCCTCGGCCTGCGGCATGGGCACGGTGCGCGAGGGCTCGGCCTTCGTCTCGCTCGGCACGTCGGGCGTGCTGTTTGCGGCCAATGGGAGCTATCTGCCGAACCCGGAAAGCGCCGTTCACGCCTTCTGCCACGCGCTGCCGGGCACCTGGCACCAGATGGGCGTCATCCTTTCGGCCACCGACGCGTTGAACTGGCATTCGCGCGTCACCGGCGCCTCCGCCGCCGATCTTGCGCAGGAACTCGGCGATGCGCTGAAGACGCCGACGGGCGTCACCTTCCTGCCCTACCTTTCGGGCGAGCGCACGCCGCACAACGATGCGGCGATCCGCGGCGCCTTCCTCGGCCTCGGCCATGAGAGCGGCCGCGCGGTGCTGACGCAGGCCGTGCTGGAGGGCGTATCCTTCGCCCTTCGCGACAATCTCGAAGCCCTAAAATCCGCCGGTACCAGCCTGTCGCGCGTCACCGCCATCGGCGGCGGGTCGCGCTCGCGCTACTGGCTGAAGGCGATCGCCACT
>CAMLOC010000604.1 GCA_946481465.1 uncultured Shinella sp.
GTCGGATAATGCGGTAAAAACAAGAATCTAGAGCATTTCCGGTGAACCGGAGTTCGCCGGAAATGCTCTAGGTCGGCGTCAGCCGGCGCGCCGCTGCAATTCGCGCGCGCCGTTCGGTGCGTTCACCTTGCCCGAGGTGATGAAGAAGGCGAAGACATCGCGCGGCTTTTTCGCCGGCTTGCTGTCCGGATCGATCTTCGGCAGGTCGTCCGGTTCCCCGCCGCCGGCCCAGTCCTTGAGCCGCGCCGCCCATTCGTCGAGGGCCTTTTCCGGATAGCAGGTCTTGATGTCGTCGGAGCCCTTCTGCAGGCGGGCATAGACGAAATCGCCCGTCACGTCGGCGATCTCGGGATAGTCCTCGTGCTGCGCATAGACGATCGCCATGTTGTATTTGCGGACGAGCGCCGCGAATTCCGGCGTCATGAACGTCTCGTTGCGCACTTCCAGCGCATGCTTCAGGGGCAGCCCATCGAGCTTTTCAGGCAGGAGCTTCAAAAAGCCCTCGAAATCGTCCGGCTCGAATTTCTTCGTCGGCGGGAACTGCCAGAGGATGGGGCCGAGGCGGTCGCCAAGCTCGGTCAGCCCCTGCGTCAGGAACTTTTGAACCGACTCGCCACCCTCGGCCAGGACCTTGCGGTTGGTCGTGAAGCGGCTCGCCTTCAGCGAGAAGATGAAGCCGTCCGGCACCTCGGCGGCCCATTTGGCGAAGGTCTCCGGCTTCTGCGAGCCGTAATAGGTGCCGTTCACCTCGATGGCCGTCAGTTCGCGGCTGGCGAATTCGAGCTGCCGCTTCTTCGGCAGCTTCTCCGGGTAGAACGTGCCTTCCCAGGGATCGAAGGTCCAGCCGCCGATGCCGGTTCGGATGGTGCCGTATGTGCTCATGTCGGTCCTCCTCGACAGACGGGTGGCGGCGCGCCTCAGGCGGGCGCGACGAAGGGCTGCGAAATCTCCGAAAACACCGGCAAGGCCTCCATGCGGGCGCAATGGGCGGCGAGCGCCGGACAGGCCGCCGGATCGACGAGGCCGGGGTGAGCCTCGCCGACATGCCTGAGGGCGCAGGCGACCGCGATATCCGCATGGGTGATGCGGCCGAACCAGTAGGGTTGCGGCCGCGCGGCACGCTCGGCCTCCAGTGCGGCCAGCACGGCCGAGATCTGCGCGCGGCAGCGCTCGACGAAGAAGGCCGAGGGCGCCTCGTGCAGGTGCAATTCGTAGAACAGGCTGACGCCCTTGTCGGCAAGGCCGGTCGCGAAGGCCATCACCCTCAACGCCTGCCGCCGCTCGGGCTCGGCCTGCGGCAGCAGACGGCGTTCCGGCGGCACGAGGCCGTCGAGATGGTCGAGGATCGACGGACTGTCGGCCACCACGTCGCCGTCGTCCAGCACCAGCGTCGGCACGCGCATCAGCGGGTTGAGCGCCTGCACCTTGTCGCCTTCGCCGAACACCGACCAGGGCCGGTGCTCGAAGGGGAGGCCGTAGAGCCTGAGCGCGATGCCCACGCGGCGCACGAAGGACGAATCGTACTGGCCGATCAGGATCATGAGGCTACTCCGCCGCCACCGTCTTGATCGGCCGGCGCTCCAAGAGCTCCTTGAGGAACTGGCCGGTATAGGAGCGCTTCACCTTCACCACGTCCTCCGGCGTGCCTTCCGCGATCACCTCGCCGCCGCCGTCGCCGCCCTCGGGACCGAAGTCGATGATCCAGTCGGCGGTCTTGATGACCTCCAGATTGTGCTCGATGACGACGACCGAATTGCCCTGGTTCACCAGTTCGTGCAGCACTTCGAGCAGCTTCGCCACGTCGTGGAAGTGCAGGCCCGTCGTCGGCTCGTCGAGGATGTAGAGCGTGCGGCCCGTCGAACGCTTCGACAGTTCCTTGGCGAGCTTGACACGCTGCGCCTCGCCGCCCGACAGCGTGTTCGCCTGCTGGCCGACCTTGATGTAGCCGAGACCCACCTGGTTCAGCGTCGTCAGCTTGTCGCGCACCGCCGGCACGGCGGCGAAGAACTCGACGCCTTCCTCCACCGTCATGTCGAGCACGTCGGCGATCGACTTGCCCTTGAAGGTGACGTCGAGCGTCTCGCGGTTGTAACGCTTGCCGTGGCAGACGTCGCAGGTGACGTAGACGTCGGGCAGGAAGTGCATCTCGATCTTGATGACGCCGTCGCCCTGGCAGGCCTCGCAGCGCCCGCCCTTGACGTTGAAGGAGAAGCGGCCGGGCTGGTAGCCGCGGGCCTTCGCCTCCGGAAGCCCGGCGAACCAGTCGCGGATCGGGGTGAAGGCGCCGGTATAGGTCGCCGGGTTGGAGCGCGGCGTGCGGCCGATCGGCGACTGGTCGATGTCGATGACCTTGTCGATATATTCGAACCCGTCGATGCGCTCGTGCTCGGCCGGGATTTCGCGCGCGCCCATGATGCGGCGGGCGGCCGACTTGTAGAGCGTCTCGATGAGGAAGGTCGACTTGCCGCCGCCCGAAACGCCCGTCACCGCCGTGAAGACGCCAAGCGGGATCGACGCGGTGACGTTCTTCAGGTTGTTGGCCTTCGCGCCGACGACCTTGATTTCCTTCTTCTTCTTCGGCTTGCGCCGTTCCGCGGGAACCGCGACGGAAAGCGCACCGGAAAGATACTTGCCGGTCAGCGAGGCCGGGTTGGCGATCACCTCGCCGGGCGTGCCCTGCGCGATTACCTCGCCGCCGTGAATGCCCGCGGCCGGGCCGATATCGACCACATAGTCCGCCGTCAGGATCGCGTCCTCGTCATGCTCGACGACGATCACCGTGTTGCCGATGTCGCGCAGGTGCCGCAGCGTGTCGAGCAGGCGCGCATTGTCGCGCTGGTGCAGGCCGATCGAGGGCTCGTCCAGCACATAGAGCACGCCCGTCAGGCCCGAGCCGATCTGCGAGGCGAGGCGGATGCGCTGGCTCTCGCCGCCCGACAGCGTGCCGGAATTGCGCGAGAGCGAGAGATATTCGAGGCCGACATCGTTGAGGAAGCGCAGGCGCTCGCGGATCTCCTTCAGGATGCGGACGGCGATCTCGTTCTGCTTGGCGTTGAGATGCTCCGGCAGCGCCTCGAACCAGTCGCGCGCGACGCGGATCGACATGGCCGTCGCCTCGCCGATATGCAGCGTGTTTATCTTGACAGCCAGCGCCTCCGGCTTCAGGCGAAAACCGTTGCAGGCCGGGCAGGGCGCGGCCGACATGTAGCGCTCGATTTCTTCACGCGACCAGGCGCTGTCCGTCTCCTTCCAGCGGCGCTCCAGGTTCGGCACGATGCCCTCGAAGGTCTTCACCGTCTTGTAGGAGCGCGCGCCGTCCTTGTAATTGAATTCGATCTTCTCCTTCGTGCCGTTGAGGATGGCGCCCTGCG
>CAMLOC010000605.1 GCA_946481465.1 uncultured Shinella sp.
ACGAGCGGGCTGAACCCGACGCAACTCGCCATCCTGACGCTCCTGGAAGGGCGCGGGAGGGACGGCCTCGGCGTGCGCGAGATCGCCGCCCATCTCGGCGTCTCGCAGCCGACGGCGACGGATTCGATCAATGCGCTGGAGCGCAAGGCCTATCTGGAGAAGCGCCCGGAGGCGGGCGACCGGCGCGCGGTGCGCGTGGTGCCGACCGCCGCCGGCCTTGCGGTCCTTGCGGCCTCGGAGACGGGCAACGGCCTTGCCGCCGAGGCCCTCGGCGCGCTCGATGACGGCGAGCAGGAGGCCCTGCTTCTCACCCTCGTCAAGATGATCCGCCGCCTGCAGGAGGCCGACGCGATCCCCGTCCAGCGCATGTGCGTGACCTGTCGCCATTTCTCCCCCTTCGCGCATGCGGACACGGCGCGCCCCCATCACTGTCATTTCGTCGATGCCGCCTTCGGCCAGCGCGAGTTGCGCGTCGATTGCCGCGATCACGATGAAGCCGATCCCGCATCCCGGGCTGCCACCTGGGATGCATTTCAAGCGGGATAGTTCCAACCCTCCAGGCAAACGAAAGGAAGACCAACATGTTCGGCAGATTTGCAACCGGGGCACTGGCCGCCGGAACGGCCCTGCTTTGGCTGACGACAGCCTCCGCCCATTCCATCAAGGCCGAGCCTGCGGAAGCGGTCCAGGCCGCCTTCGACATCGTCGAGACGACGATCGTCACCCGGGGCGACAGCGCGATCTTCACCACCCGCGTGCGCGGCGAGGCGGGCAAGGACAAGCCCGACGCAACGGGCAGGTTCGAGGGCTCCAGCGTCTACGCCTATGTCTGGCCGACGAGCCTCGACAGCGCGGAGATCGGCTTCGACAAGGGCCAGGGCATCGTCGCGCTCGCCGTCACCTTCCATCCGGATTTCGACGATGCGGCCAAGGGCGGCAAGAACCGCCATGTCTGGCATCCGCACTGGGTGGTGCTGGCTAAGGACAAGGCCTGCGGCGCCGGCCTCAAGGTCGTCGACATTCCCGAGGGCGCCAAGCCGAAGGTGCCCGAGACCTGGCCCGGCGTGCCGCTCCTCATCGACAGCCCGGAATACCCGACCAGCTTCAAGGGCGATACGGTGGACGTCGCCATTCCCCTGTCGCTGATCGGCGGCATCAAGGGCGCGTCCTTCGACGGCGTGACGGCGGGCCTCAAGGTCGACGGCAACCTGCATGCGCCGCTGCTGTGCGTCGGCAATGTGTTCAAGGTCGCCTCGGGCGATCTCAGCCTGCCCGGCAAGGTCGTGCCGGCCGAGTGATCCGGCGCCGATCCGGCAACTGCCATTGCCGGATCGGCCATTCCTCCCCTCCAGGCAAATGAAAGGAAAGAACATGCCGAGATTTACCCCTACCTGCCCCTGTCATGCAACGGGCACGGCCACGCCATCGGGAGACGACCATGTCCGCGCCTGAAACGCCGCTCGCCCCGGAACTCGCCGTCAGCGAATGGTTCAACACACCCGTCCCGCTGACGCTCGCCGGCCTGCGCGGACGGCCCGTCTTCCTGCACAGCTTCCAGCTTCTCTGCCCCGGCTGCGTGGCGCAGGCCATTCCGCAGGTCCAGCGCATCGAGCGCGTCTTCGCCCATACGGACCTGCAGGTCGTCGGCATCCACACGGTCTTCGAGCATCATGCGGCGATGTCGCCGGTGACGCTGCGGGCTTTCCTGCACGAATACCGGCTGAAATCCCCGGTCGGCGTCGATCTCAAGGAGGACGGCTCGGACATTCCGGTGACGATGCAACGCTTCGGGCTGCGCGGAACGCCCTCCTCCGTGCTGATCGGCCGGGACGGCACCATCCTGCACCAAGCCTTCGGCGTCGAGGACGACATCGCCGTCGGGGCGAGGATCGCCATGGCGCTGTCCGCCCCCTTGCCGGAATCCGCGGCGACCGAGGACGGCGCCTGCGCCGATGGGCGCTGCGTGGCACCGATACCTTCGGCGGCCACACCATGACGGCGGTCGCATTGCTCAGCCTGCGCGTTGGCACGGTCGCACCGCTCGGCGCGCGCGGCGTGCCGAGCGGCATCGTCAAATCGCCCGTCGACCATGCGCTTCCCCTTTCCGAAACCGGCTTTGCCGGCGACATGCAGGGCGACACGGTGCGACATGGCGGACCGGAAAAGGCCGTGCACCACTATCCCGTCGAGCACTATGGCGACTGGGCCCGTGATCTCGGGCCGCACCCGCTCCTCGCCGGCCCCGGCGCCTTCGGCGAGAACCTCTCGACGGCCGGGCTGACGGAGAGCACGGTGGCGATCGGCGACGTGTTCGAACTCGGCACCGCGGTCATCGAGGTCAGCCAGGGGCGGCAGCCCTGCTGGAAGCTGAACGAGCGCTTCGGCCGCACGGAAATGGCGCGGCTGGTGCAAGCGACCGGGCGGACCGGCTGGTACTACCGGGTCCTCACGCCCGGCACAGTCTCGCCGGCCGACCGCCTCGTCCTGCGCGAGCGCCGCGCGCCGGAATGGACGCTTTCGCGCATCTGGCGCGCCTTCTACATCGATCCGCTCAACCGGGCGGAACTGACCGGCATCGCCGCCCTCGAGCCCCTGGCCGACGGCTGGCGCGCCCATGCCGCGCGCCGGCTGGAAAGCAACCGGGTGGAGGACTGGACGAAGCGCCTCACCGGCTCCGCCTGACCCGCGCAAGGCCCGCGCACCCCTGCGACGCTATTGCACTTTCGGCCGGATGGCGCTTGCGCTAAAAGTGGTATCCAGAATACTTTTTTGCGACCCCGGCCGGGAGACGACACCATGCGGATGACGCTTCACACGGACTATGCCCTGCGCATGCTGATCTATGTGGCGACGCGGCCGGAGGGCGTGTGCACGGTCAACGACGTCGCGGAGGCCTACGGGCTTTCGCGCAACCATCTCCTCAAGGTGGCGCAGACCCTGCGCGGCCTCGGCCTCATCGAGACGACGCGCGGGCGGGCGGGCGGCATCCGGCTGGCCAAGGCGCCGGAAGAGATCGCCGTCGGCGCGCTGGTGCGGGCGACGGAGGAGGAGTTCTCGCTTGCCGAATGCATGCAGGCGGGCGGGCGGGCCTGCGCCATCTCGCCGGCCTGTCGGCTGAAGGGAATGCTGCACGAAGCGCTTGCCGCATTCCTTGCGGTCCTCGACAAATACACGCTTGCAGATATTGTCCACAACAGGGCAGCGCTCGGGCCGCTGCTCGGCATCGGCGCTGCGGCGTGAGATACAGAAGGAAGGTATCGATGATATCCGGATTGACGGTTTCGGAGCGCCATCTGGCCCTCTTCGTGCTCGGCGCGCTCGCCCTCACAGGGCTTGCCATGGCGGTGGCCGGGCGGG
>CAMLOC010000606.1 GCA_946481465.1 uncultured Shinella sp.
TGGTCAGCGGCGAGGTGAACTGGTCGATCAGGTGGCCGTAGGCCTCCAGTTCGACGCCGTCCATGCCGCCGGCCTTCATGCGCTCGGCCGCATCGGCGAAATCCTTGATGATGCGCTCGATATCCCAGTCTTCCATCTTCTTGGGGAAGGCGCGGTGCGCCGCCTCGCGATGATGCGACGGCGCGACGACGGGCAGCCAGTCGCCCTTGTCCCAGCGCGTGCGGCGGCCGAGATGGGTGAGCTGGATCATGATCGCCGCCCCCTCCTCGTGCACGGCGTCGGTCATCTCGCGAATCCACGGGACGATCTCGTCCTTGTAGGCGAGCAGGTTGTTGAAGACCGGCGGGCTGTCCTTGGAGACGGCGGCAGAACCCGCGGTCATCGTCAGCGCCACCCCGCCCCTCGCCCGCTCCAGCGTATAGGCCCGGTAGCGGCCCTTCGGCATGCCGTCCTCCGGATAGGCCGGCTCATGCGACGTCACGATGATGCGGTTTCGCAAGGTAAGGTGCTTGAGCTGATAGGGCTGAAGCAGAGGATCGTTCGACATGCGACGGGCTCCAGATTAGAAACAACGGAACGACGCTACGCTTGAATGTACATATGTGTCAACTGAGAAAACAGTTAAGCTCTTCATTTTGACACCCATGTACATTTTTCTTGCGTCGGCTTTCATCATTTGCTAGGAGGCATTCATGGAACAGGCGACGAGCGACAGCGGCTGGCGAGGATCGCAGGAGGGTTGGTTGGAAGCTGCCTACACCTCCCTTCTGGAATCGGGGGTCGATTCCGTGAAGATCCTGCCGCTCGCCAAGCGGCTCAATCTGTCGCGCACCAGCTTCTATTGGTTCTTCAAGGATCGGGAGGAATTGTTGAGCGGCCTGGTCGCCCGGTGGCGGGACAAGAACACCGGCGGCATCGTCAAGCAGTCGGAAGCCTATGCGGAATCGCTGGCCGAAGCGATGCTGAACGTCTTCGATTGCTGGCTCAACAAGGAGCTCTTCGATTCCCAGTTCGAATTCGCCGTGCGAAGCTGGGCCCTGCAGGCTCCCGACATTCTCGAGGAGGTCCACCGCGCGGACCAGATCCGGATGGAGGCCCTGAGGCGCATGTTCATGCGGTTCGGCTACGAGGAAGGCCCCGCCGACGTTCGTGCGCGGACCACCTATCTCGTGCAGATCGGCTACATCTCGATGCAGGCGAGCGAAGACATCGCGCTGCGCATGAAGCGCATTCCCGAATATATCGCGATCTACACCGGTGAAATCCCGCAGCAACGGGAGCTGGACCGGTTCTTCGCGCGCCATGGCTACAGACCGGAATAGAAACGTGGAAGCGGCCGGAGGTTCGAGGATCGGCAAGGCCTGCGCCCGGCAGATCCCGGCGAACATGGAGACATAGCGGAGGCTACCGAAAGGATCGAAGCGGCGCATGCAGGATGCGCCGCACGTCAACCGCCGGAAAAACAATAAAAAGACCGAACGGCTTCTGTCCAGGAATGGGGAACAGAATGGAATGGTTTTACAAATTCCCGAACATGAACGACGGGGCGCTACGCGATCTCAAGAAGGTGATCGATAACGGGTTCCGCGCTTTCACGCGCGCCTATGGCGATGCCATCGAGGGCGTCTTCGCCCCCTTGCAGCACTTCCTGATCGCGGCCGATCGCTTCATGACCCAGACGCCCTGGCCGATCATCCTCGTCCTCGTTCTCGCCATCGCATGGTTTGCCAGCCGCAGCCTCAAGATCGTCCTGGGCTGTCTCGTGACCCTCATGCTGATCGGCTATTTCGACATGTGGATGGACACGATGCGGACCGTGGCGATGATCTTCGTCTGTACGGTGCTGTCGATTGCCATCGGCCTTCCCGTCGGCATCCTCATGGCGCGCTCCGACCGGGTGCAGCGGGTGGTCAACCCTATCCTCGACGTCATGCAGACCATGCCGAGCTTCGTCTATCTCATCCCCGTCGTCATGCTGCTCGGCATCGGCCGCGTGCCCGGCCTCATCGCCGTCGTCATCTACGCCATCCCGCCGATGATCCGCCTCACCAATCTCGGCATCCGCCTCGTCGACAAGGACGTGCTCGAAGCCGCCGACGCCTTCGGCGCCGACCGCAAGCAGAAGCTCTTCAAGGTCCAGCTGCCGCTCGCCCTTCCCACCATCATGGCCGGCATCAACCAGACGATCATGATGGCGCTCGCCATGGTGGTCATCGCCTCGATGATCGGCGTGCAGGGCCTCGGCCAGCCGGTTCTCAAGGCCATTTCCAACCAGTATTTCACGCTCGGCATCTTCAACGGCCTCGCCATCGTCGGCATCGCCATCATGTTCGACCGTGTCAGCCAGGCCTACGGCCAGCGCCTCCAGAAGCACCGGGAGATCGTCCATGGCTGATCACGCTTTCGGCGGCATCAGGATCCGCCATCTCTACAAGATCTTCGGCCCGAATGCCGCAAGCCACATCGAGGCCGTCAGGAACGGCCTCACCAAGGCGGAACTCAATGCGCAGTTCGGCCATGTGCTCGGCCTTCGCGACATCAATATCGAGATGCCCTCGGGCTCGATCCAGGTCATCATGGGCCTGTCCGGCTCCGGCAAGTCGACGCTGATCCGCCATATCAACCGGCTCATCGACCCGACCGCCGGGGAGGTGCTGGTCGACGGCGTCGACGTGGTGACGATGGGCGAGACGGAGCTGCGCGAATTCCGTCGCCACCAGACGGCGATGGTGTTCCAGAAATTCGCCCTCCTGCCCCATCGCACCGTGCTCGACAACACGGTCTTCGGGCTGGAACTGCAGGGCGTTCCCCGTGCGCGGTGCATCGACACCGCGATGCGCTGGCTGGAGCGCGTCGGCCTCAAGGGGTTCGAGGAAAAATACCCCAACCAGCTCTCCGGCGGCATGCAGCAGCGCGTCGGCCTTGCCCGCGCGCTTGCCAATGACGCGCCGGTGCTCCTGATGGACGAGGCCTATTCGGCGCTCGATCCGCTCATCCGCACGGACATGCAGACGGTGCTGCTCGACCTGCAGAAGGAGATCCGGAAGACCATCGTCTTCATCACGCACGACCTCGACGAGGCGCTGCGCCTCGGCGACCAGATCGCCATCCTGCGCGACGGCGAAGTCATCCAGCAGGGCAGCAGGCAGGATATCGTGCTGCGGCCGGCGGACGACTATGTCGCCAATTTCGTCAAGGAAGTGAACCGCGGCCGGGTCGTTCAGGTCGATGCCGTGATGCGGCCCCTCAGCGCATCCACGGCAAGCGGCCCGCTCATTTCGGCAGACGTCACGATCGAGGACGCCGTCCGCCTGCTCGCCGACGCACCCGAAGGCGACATCACGGTGGTCG
>CAMLOC010000607.1 GCA_946481465.1 uncultured Shinella sp.
ATTGACCGCCAGCATGCGGGCGAGCGCCACGCGCTGCTGCTGGCCGCCGGAAAGCTGCGAGGGATAGCGGTGCCGGTACTTCTCGATGTCCAGCGCCTTCATGACCTCGGTCACGCGCGCCTCGCGCTCGGCCTTCGGCACCTTGCGCAGGCGCAGGCCGAAATCCGTGTTGCGCTCGATGGTGAGATGCGGCCAGAGCGCATAGGACTGGAAGACGAGGCCCATGCCGCGCCTTTCCGGGCCGATGAAGGCGCCGCGCGCGGGACTGTCGACGATCTTCTCGCCGACGCCGATCTCGCCGTCCGTCAGGTTTTCCAGACCCGCGATCATGCGCAGCGTCGTCGTCTTGCCGCAGCCGGAGGGGCCGAGCAGGCACATGAACTCGCCGTCGCGGATGTGAAGGTCGAGGTCGCTCACCGCATTGGGCGAGCCGGCGCCGTAGGATTTCTGCACATTGCTGAGAACGATATCGGGCATCAGTTTCCAAGTCCCTCGGCAAGATTGGTGCGGGTGAGCCGCTGGGCGAGCACCGTGCCGCCATAGGCAAGGCCGGCGATGATCAGCACCACGGCATTGGCGGCCTGGGTGTAGTTGTAGTCGACGAGGCGCAGCGAGAAGGTGGTCAGCACGTCCGTGGCGGGCACGGCGAGGATGACGAAGAGGCTGAGCCCCTTGATGCCCGAGATGAAGGGCAGCAGGATGCCGGTGACGAGCGAGCCCTTCTGGATGGGGATGACGATGGACGTCATGCGGCGGAACCAGCCGGCGCCGACGATCTGCGCCGCCTCCTCCGGCTCCTTGCCGAGCTGCATCATGGCCGAGATGCCGGCGCGCGACGCATAGGGCATCTGGTCCGCCATCAAGGCGAGGATGAGGATCAGCGTCGTGCCGTAGAGGCCGGGGATCGGCCCGCGCTGCACGGCGAAGAGCGAGAGATAGGCGGCGGCAAAGGCGATGCCGGGCACCAGATAGGGCATGAAGGTGACCTGCCGCAGGAAGATCGCCAGCGGGCGGATGGTCGTGCGCACCACGACATAGCCGGTCAGCACGCCGAGGATGCCCGAGCAGACGGAGGCGATGCCGACGATGGAGAGGGTGTTCAGCGCCGCCTGCCAGAGGTCGGGGCTGAGCAGGATGCCGGTGCGCATGGCGATGGTCGGCAGGTCCCGGCCGATCCAGTAGTCGAGCGTGAAGTTCGACCAGGCGAAGCTGCCGGGCTGGTGCATGACCGTCGAGAGCGCCAGCGTGAGGAGCGGCATGCCGACCGAGACGAGGAAGACGGCGGCGGCAAAGCCGCTGGCCGGCCAGCGCCAGGATTTCAGCCGCGACAGCCGGTTCATCGCGCCCTTGGAGCCGACGGTGACGAAGCGGCGCGCCTCGCGGGCGAGATGCGCGTCGACCATGATGGCGAGAACGCCGATCAGCATGATGGCGCCGGCGAGCACGCCCGCAACGCCCGTCTGGCGCGAGCCGATGGAGCGGTAGAGCGAGGTCGCCAGCACGTCGAACTTCACCGGCAGGCCGAGCACATAGGGCACGCCGAACTCGCCGAGGCATTTGGCGAAGATGAGGAGCACCGCCGAGAGCAGCGCGGGGCGCATCAGCGGCAGGATGATCTGCAGGGCGACCACCCGGCCCGGCGCGCCGAGAATGCGCGCGCTGTCCTCCAGCTGGCTGTCGAAACGGCGCAGCGCCGAGCCGAACAGCAGGATGACGAAGGGGGTATAGTGCAGCGCGAGGATGATGGTGATCGGCACCTGGCCATAGGCGAGCCAGTCCGGCGGCGAAAGGCCGATCGCCTCGAACCAGCCCGGCTGGCCGCCGACGGTGCGGTTCTTGAACAGCGTCGTCCAGGCGAGCGCGAAGGTCCAGGCCGGCAGCATGTAGGGCACGATGAGGGCGGTGGCGAACCAGCGGCGGCCGAACATGTCGGTGCGCGCGATCAGCCAGGCGAGCACGCCGCCGACCGACAGCGAGATGGCGATGGCGCCGAAAGCCACCTTCAGCGTGTTGGCGAGCGGCTCCCAGAAGAGATCGTAAGCCACCGGCGAGGCGAAGGCGCGGTAGAGATAATAGGCGGTGAAGCTGCCCGTTTCGCCCGCCGTGCGGCGCTCGTCGCCGAACTGCACGGTCGCCGCATCCGCAAGGATCGACAGGATCGGCACGACGATGAGATAGGCAAACAGCGCCGCCATGAGGACGGCGATCACCGTCGTCGGCTCGCGCAGCGCCAGCCGCAACCGGTAGCGCCAGCGCGCGCCGCCAACAGGCGCCGGCGCTACCGCCGCATCAGACGAGGCCATGGCGCCCGCCTTGTGCGCTGCGGCACGTTTTCCCAACAGTTTTCGCAAAGCCGTGCAATGTTTCCTCCCCTGCCGGCTTCCGCCGGCCACCGCACCAATTTCGACCAAACCGGGAATGTTTCCTCCCATCCCGGTTGGTCAGTGGGCACAGTCAATCATTGAGGGTCGGTGCTTGTCAACACAATATTGCACAGCCGTGCATTGATGTGTGAAACCGGCTTGCGCGCCGGTTCGCTAGGCGAGCCCGGCCAGGCTTTCGAGGTCGGCGCGAGCGCCCGGACCGGCGGCGACGACCGGCGATCCCCTGGTCAGCCGCTCGCCCTCCACCGGGAACGGATGGTGCCAGCCGCCGGCCTCCTTCACGAGGCAATAGCCGGCAAGGCAATCCCAGGCGTGCATGTAGGGCTCGTAGTAGCCGACGAGCCGGCCGGCCGCGACATAGGCGAGCATCAGCGCGCCGGAGCCGTTGCGGATGAAGGTGCCGCCGGCCTGCAGCAGCCGGCTGACGATGTCGGCCATGGCCTCCGGCGTCACATGGCCGTTGGCGCCGATGCCGGTCATGGCGTTGCGCACGTTGCGGGTGGGGTCGAGCGTCAGGACCCTGCCGTTGAGCTTGGCGCCCCTGCCGGCCGCGGCGGCATAGAGCTCGTTGTGGCAGGGCGCGCCGATGACGCCGATGACCGGCTCGTTCCCGTGCAGCACGGCGACCGAGACGCACCAGTTCGGCATGCCGCTGACGAAGGGCGCGGTGCCGTCGATGGGATCGACGACCCAGGTATAGCCGGAGGCGCCCGCCGTGTGGCCGAACTCCTCGCCGAGGAAGCCGTCGTCGGGAAACGTCGCCGCAACCCGCTCGCGGAGCAGCTTCTCCACATTGCGGTCGGCGATGGAGACGACGTCCTGCGGGTCGTGCTTGGTCTCGATCACCAGGCTGTCGCGGCGGTTGAAGTAATCGAGCGCCATGGCTCCCGCCTCCTGGGCGATGGCCTTGGCGAGGACGAAGCGCCTGTCGAGGTCGGTCTCTTGTGATGTCATGCTGTTTTCC
>CAMLOC010000608.1 GCA_946481465.1 uncultured Shinella sp.
GCTCAGCGAAGCTGCGACCCATCGGCATGTCAAAGCCGTCTTCCGCAAGTTCGGCGTCCGCAGCCGGGCGGGCCTGATCAGCCTTCTGCTCAGCGGTCCGAGCGGCGCTCACCCGGTACGGACACAACCCGCAGCAATCACCCCGACGGATCAGGTGCGGTGACGAACGCTTCGCCTGCCGGCGTCGAAAGCTTCTCATCGACGTGGTGCATGGTGGTCGCCCGCCCGCTCGCCTACCCGGCGAAGCGTGCGGCAAAGCGCTCGAACAGGTCGGGCGCCCCGACCTGCCCGCCCTTCAGCAGGAGGATCGTTCCGTCGAGCAGGCTTCCCGTCGGCGCGTGTCCCCGGCAGACGGCGACGCCCGGGCCTGCCCGTTCGACGAAGGAAAGGCTCCGGAAGCCGAGCTGTTTGACGAGCACGCTGGACGTATCGCCGCCAGCGACCGCGATGCCCGCGACACGGCACCGGCTCAGGATCGCCCCGGCGAGATGCGCCAGCCGATCGGACAGCGCGGCCGGCGTCGTGCCATAGTCCAGGTCCGGCTGCAGATGGATCATCACATGCGTACCGGCCTCGATCCGGCCGGCGCATCGGCGTGCAAGGTCTTCGGGATGCCCGAGATCCTCACGCCGCAGCGCGAAGCGTTCATAGCTCCCGGCGGCAGCCACCTGCGCCGCCGTTGCCGACGACCGGCTGCCGGCAATGGCGAGGATCGGGCCTTGCTCCCACACAGCGGCCCCCTCGCGCGGCTCGGCTGGCAGTTCCGCGGGAAAAAGCGCTTCGGCAACGCTGCTGGCGCCGACAAGGAGCACGGGGGCCTCCTGATCGTCGATGTCCGCCAGCCGCCTACCCAGTCGGTCGATATCCGGCTGTTCGATCGCGTCGACCAGGGTTCGGGCCGTCTTCAGGGCGACATCCAGCGTCTTGCGGCCCGTAAGGGAAAGACCTTCCAGCCCTTGCCGTGCCAGGTGAAGCCGCAGGTCGGCCTCGTCCATCGGCGTGACGGGATGCCGGCTCATGATGGGGTGGCGGTCTATCCGGTATGTCTCGCCGTCCGGTGCGCGGGCGAACAGCGTTCCGAAGAGACAGAAGCGTCCAAGGCTCGGCTGGCCACCGACAACGATCGTCCGGGACGGCGTGAGCGCCCCCTCGAGCGTCTTCACGGCGGCGCCGATACTGCCGGTGTGCGGCGCTGAATCGAAGGTGGAGCAGATCTTGTAATGGACGAAGCGCGGTGAAAGCGCGCGAAGAGCGGGCGTCAGCGCGTCGAGCCGTGCGGCGATGTCCTCCGGCGGCCGGGCCCTGAGATCGGTCGCTATTCCCACCGCGTCGAGCCCCACGGTCTCTTCGACCGGCGGCGCGTCGAGAAAGAGCCGCGCCCTGGCGCCGCGCTCGGAAAGCGTCGCCAGCGTGTCCGACGCGCCCGTGAAGTCGTCGCCGATGAAGACGATCCGTGC
This sequence comes from uncultured Shinella sp., assembly GCA_946481465.1. Next base: position 1,458 of record CAMLOC010000608.1, read on the forward strand.
CATCTAGGAGCCGAAGAACCGGAGGGCCGCCGCAAGCTCGCCCTTTGAGGATGCGGCGCTTTCGAGCGTCTGGCCGAGACGGACGGCGTCCCAGGCCTGGCGCAGGCTGGCGATGCCGGCCGCGGGGCCGTCGGGATGGGCGAGGATGCCGCCGCCGGCCATGAACATGAAGTCGGCGGAGCCGGCCGCATCGAGAGTTACCGGCAACGTGCCGGCCCACTGGCCGGACGAGAATGCCGGCATGACGATGTCGCCGTCATCGGGAGCGTCCGCCGCAAGGGGCTGGAGGCAGCGCCGTGCCGATGCCTTGACCTCCTGCGCCGCGTCGGAGAACTTTCCGCCGATGCCGTGGACATGCATGTGGTCGACACCGGCGAGCCGGTAGAGCGCCTGATAGGCGTCAAAGCCGATGCCGAGCGCCGGATGGCGGGCGAGGGCGCCGTAGCCGTTGCGGTGGCCGTGGACGGCCAGCGGCGTTGTGCGGCGCAATGTCTGCATTGCGGACAGCCCGCACCAGTTGAGGCTGGCCATGACGCAGGAACCGCCTTCCCGCTCGACCAGGTCGGCATGGCGGCGCATGGCATCGGTCTCGTCGGTGATGTTGAAGGCGACCATCACATGCTTGCCGGTCTTCTCCCGGTGCGCCCGGACCTTGGCCATCACGGCCGGCACGCGCTCGTTTATCGGGGCATGGTCCGGATTGGCGCAGACCTCGTCGTCCTTGATGAAGTCGATGCCGGCCTCGCACAGGAGTTCCACCACATCCGCGATCTCATGCGGGCGCATGCCGACATTGGGCTTGATGATCGTGCCGAACAGCGGCCGGTCGTCGACGCCGGTTGCGCGGCGCGTTCCGGCAACGCCCATAGCGGGCTGCTCGAAGCGGTTGCGGTAGGCCTGCGGCAGTGTGACGTCGAGCAGCCTCAGGCCCGTGACCTCGCCAAGATCGTAGAGGTTGCCGGAAACGGTCGCCGCGAGCGTCGGCAGGTTGGCTCCGATATTCGCCACGGGGAAGGCGACGCGCACATGGGCGCGCCGCCAGGGACCGCCGATCGCCTTGCGCTCGAGATAGGCGCTTGCAAGGCTGGGCGCTCCGGCGGGTTCCAGCTCCTCGACGGAAAGGACCTCGGCGGCGGCGCGCTCACGCAGTTCGTCGGTCTCGTTGGCGACACGCACGAAGGTGCCGCTCGACTGCTCGCCGGCCATGATGTCGGCGATCCTGCGCGGATCGAGCGGCGTCTCGATCAGATAGGACGCCTCTATGCGTTCGGTAGCCATGGTCAGATCGCCGACAGGTCGGGGAAGGGCCTGACCGGCTCCCTGCCGTCCCAACCTTCCGATGCCGCGCGGATGAGGTCGAACATGCGGCCCTTCGGCCCCATGACCTCGGAAAGTTCGATCACCGTGCCGGGATGGGCCTCGCGATCGAAATAGCAGAAGCGGCCGTTCTCGCCCACCTTGCCGCTCATCTTGACCTTGAACCCTTCGGCCTCCATTGCCGCGAGGTCGGTATCGTATTGCTGCGTCCAGTAGGCGACATGCTGAAGCCCGCGATGGCCGGCCTGCCGGAAGTCGCGATACATCGACGGCGCGTCGTTGCGGCACTGGATCAGCTCGACCTGGACATAGCCGCTGTTGGCCAGCGCCACCGAATTGTGCACGTCGTAGGATTTGCCGTCATAGCGGTAGTCCTCGATCGGCACGCGCGGATTGTAGTACCAGGGGCCGACGCCCATCACGTCGTACCAGTGCTTCATTGCCGCTTCGATGTCGTCGACGACATAGCCGAGCTGACGAATTGGCCCGAGAAACTTGCTCATGGGTGTGTCCTATTGAGAGATGAGGTGCGGCAGCCAGGTCGACACGGCAGGCACGACGGTGACCACCAG
>CAMLOC010000609.1 GCA_946481465.1 uncultured Shinella sp.
CGCTGCGCACCGTGCCGCCCTATCACGACGACCCGACCTATATCGACGCGCTGGCTATCTCCATCGAGAAACATCTGGCCACGCTCAACTGGGAGCCGGAGAAGGTGCTGACCTCCTTCCACGGCATTCCCAAGAGCTATTTCGACAAGGGCGACCCCTATTACTGCCAGTGCCAGAAGACCGCGCGGCTGCTGCGCGAGCGGCTCGGCTGGTCGGAGGAAAAGCTTCTCGTCACCTTCCAGTCCCGCTTCGGGCCGGAGGAATGGCTCCAGCCTTACACGGACAAGACCGTGGAAAAGCTGGCGCAGGAGGGCATCAAGCGCATCGCCGTCATCAATCCCGGCTTCGTTTCCGACTGCCTGGAAACGCTGGAGGAGATCGCCGAGCAGGCGGCCGAGAGCTTCCTGCACAATGGCGGCGAGACGTTCGCGCACATTCCCTGCCTCAACGATTCGTCCGAAGGCATGGCAGTGCTCGAAAAGGTCGTGCGGCGGGAGCTTTCCGGCTGGATCTGATCCCGGATAAATCTTGCCTTCGTCCAAATAGACTGGCGCTGCGGCCCGTCTTGCTTAAAGTGGCGCCGCGCCGCATCGTCTGTTGGAGAGAAGAATCATGGATCTAGCCGGACTGGATATCGTCGTCATCGCCCTCGTGGTGCTGGTCATCCTGATCCTCTTTGCCGGGATCAAGACGATCCCGCAGGGCTATCAGTACACGGTGGAACGCTTCGGCCGCTACACGCGCACGCTGGATCCCGGCCTCAACCTCATCATCCCCTTCATCGACCGCATCGGCGCGAAGATGAACGTGATGGAGCAGGTGCTGGACATCCCGACGCAGGAGGTCATCACCCGCGACAATGCCAGCGTCGCTTCCGATGCCGTCGCCTTCTACCAGATCCTGAACCCTGCCCAGGCCGCCTACCAGGTCGCCAATCTGGAACATGCCATCATCAACCTCACCATGACCAATATCCGCTCGGTCATGGGCTCGATGGATCTCGACGAACTGCTCTCCAACCGCGACAAGATCAACGACCAGTTGTTGCGCGTCGTCGACGAGGCGGCCAATCCCTGGGGCGTCAAGATCACCCGCGTCGAGATCAAGGACATCGCACCGCCGAAGGACCTCGTCGATTCCATGGCGCGGCAGATGAAGGCCGAGCGTGAGAAGCGCGCGCAGGTGCTGGAAGCGGAAGGCTCGCGCAACGCGCAGATCCTGCGCGCGGAAGGCGCCAAGCAGTCCGCCATCCTCGAGGCCGAAGGCCAGCGCGAAGCCGCCTTCCGCGACGCCGAGGCGCGCGAACGCCTCGCCGAGGCCGAGGCCAAGGCGACGAAGATGGTCTCCGAGGCCATCGCCGCCGGCGACGTGCAGGCCATCAACTACTTCGTCGCGCAGAAATACACCGAGGCCATGGCCTCGATCGGCAAGGCGCCGAACTCCAAGATCGTGCTGATGCCGATGGAGGCCTCCTCGCTCATCGGTTCGCTCGGCGGCATCGGCGCCATCGCCCGGGAGGTCTTCGGCAATGGCGGCGGCGCGCAGGCCGGCGGCACGCCGCGCACGCGCCAGTCGACGCCGGCAACGACCACCACCACCGCCTCGACGCCCGCCTTCCGCAACCCGTTCGACACGCCGCAGGGAAGCTGAGCATGATCGAGCGCATCGTCACGGAGCTCGGCCCCTGGGCCTGGTGGGTGCTCGGCATCGTGCTCCTCATCCTCGAAGTGCTGATGCCCGGCGTCTTCCTCGTCTGGATCGGGATCGCGGCGATCGTCACCGGCGCCCTCTCGCTGTTGCTGTGGGACGCGGCGTTCTGGACCTGGCATGCGCAATGGCTTGTCTTCGCCGTCCTGTCGCTCGTCGCCGTGCTCATCGGCCGGCGCATCGTCAGCGCGCGCGGCACCCCCTCCGACCAGCCGCATCTCAACCAGCGCGGCCAGAGCCTCGTCGGCCGCACCGCGACGCTGGAGCAGCCGATCAGCGAGGGCCGCGGCCGTATCCGGCTCGACGACACGATGTGGAGCGTGCAGGGACCCGACCTGCCGGTCGGCGCGCGGGTGCGCGTGACGGAGAGCAACGGTCGCGACCTGACGGTCGAAGCCGTCTAGGAAAAAACCCCGCATTTCCGGGAAATGCGGGGTTCTCGATAGGGGCCGTCAATGGCGCCGATCAGGCGACGCCGATGCGCAGCAGGTCGTGGAAATGCACGACGCCGACGGGGCGGAAGGTCTCGTCGGTGACGATCAGCGCGGAAATGTTGTACTGGTTGAGCAGGCCGAGCGCGGCGGTCGCCAGCGTCGTCGGCTTCACCGTCTTGGGCGCCCGCGTCATGATCTCGTCGACGCTGAGTTCGGCGAGGTTGCGCGACAGGTTGCGCGCAATGTCGCCATCCGTGACGATGCCCACGAGGGTGCCCTCGTCGTTGACGACGCCGACGCAGCCGTAACGCTTCTGCGACAGGAGCAGCACGGCGTCCGGCATCGAGGTGCCGAGGGGAACGAGCGGCATGTTCTCGCCGCTGTGCATGATATCGCCGACATGGGAGAGGCTGGCGCCGAGCTTGCCGCCGGGATGGAACGTCTTGAAGTCCGTTGCGGTGAAGCCGCGGGCCTCGAGAAGCGCGACCGCCAGCGCATCGCCGAGCGAGAGCTGCATCAGCGTGGAGGTGGTGGGCGCCAGGCCGTGCGGGCAGGCTTCCTGCTCCTTCGGCAGCAGCAGCAGCGTGTCCGCCTCGCGGGCAAGGGCCGAACGCTCGCCCGAGGTGATGGCGATGAGCGGGATGGAGAAGCGGCGGGAATAGGAGACGATGCCCTGCAATTCCGCGGTCTCGCCGCTCCAGGACATGGCGAGGATGACGTCGTCGCGGCCGATCATGCCGAGATCGCCGTGATTGGCCTCGACGGGATGGACGAAGAAGGACGGGGTCCCGGTGGAGGCAAGCGTCGCGGCGATCTTCGCCCCGATATGCCCCGACTTGCCGATGCCTGTCACGATGACGCGGCCGCTGATGTCGCCGATGACGCGAACGGCCTCGCAAAACGCGTCGAAAAGCCGCCCCTGCAGCGCCGCCGAGAGGGCGGTGAGGCCGGCCATTTCCGTTTCAACGGTGCGGATTGCCGAGGCGATGGCGCCGGCACTGTCAACTTTTGCCTGTCTTTTGATCATGCGCCTCGTTAGCGCTTTTGCATTCTCCTGTCCATGCACGAAAGAACGCAGAGTGTTACGGCGAGTGACTTTGCCGCCGGCAACCAAGCATTAACCACAACGGTTTACGTTCGCTTAGGAAATCGAAAAGGTTCGCAGGCCGCAGTCATGGCAGAGGCAAAAGCAAGAGATCACGA
>CAMLOC010000610.1 GCA_946481465.1 uncultured Shinella sp.
GCACGACCAGCGACAGGGTGGCGAAGAGGCCGATGCGCCGCCCGACAAGAATGAAGCAGGCGATTTCCGCCAGCGGCAGCACGAGAATGAAGAGGGGAATGAGACGTCGAAGCATGGCCTTCACTGTCGCATAGATTCGCGCGGGCCGATACTGCCGGCGCGGTTTGGCCGCATTCACGTCATCGCCATTTGAATGATCCGGTTTTGCGGACTATATGGGGAAGGAACAAGAAAAACGAAAACGGCTGCGGATCGATAATGGGCTCATTCGACTTTGTAACGATTTTTTTCCTGGTGGCTGCGGTGGTCATCTTCCTGCAGTTGCGCAGCGTGCTCGGCCGGCGCACCGGCAGCGAGCGCCCGCCCTTCGATCCCTATTCCAAGCGCGAGACCGCTTCCGAGGCTGATTCGGCCGATCGCGGCAAGGTCGTCACGCTGCCGCGGCGCGACGGGACGGACGGAGAGGAAAATCCCTATGCGTCCGTCGACGGCTTTGCCGCGCCGGGCACGCCGCTCAACGAGCAGCTTCGCCAGCTCGTCAAGGTCGATCCCTCCTTCAACCCGAAGGAATTCGTCAACGGCGCGCGCATGGCCTATGAAATGATCGTCGTCGCCTTTGCCGACGGCGACCGCAAGGCGCTGAAGAACCTCCTGTCGCGCGAGGTCTATGAAGGCTTCGACGCAGCCATCTCGGAACGCGAGAGCAAGGGCGAGGTCGTCCGCTCCAGCTTCGTCGGCATCGAGAAGGCCGATATCGTCAGCGCGGAGGTCAAGGACAGCGAGGCGAATGTGACGCTGCGCATCGTCAGCCAGCTGATCTCGGCCACCTATGACAAGGCCGGCACGCTGGTGGAGGGCGACGCGGAAACGGTGGCCGAGGTCAACGACCTGTGGACCTTCGCCCGCGACACCCGTTCGCGCGATCCGAACTGGAAGCTGATCGCCACCGAATCGGAAGGCTGAGCGAGGCAAGGCCAATGGACTATCGCCTGGTTCCGGCCCGGTTTTCGGCGCTCCCCGGCTGGAACGAGGATGATCCGACAGCGCTTCTTTCGGCCATGGCCCGCTGTCGCGATCACATCCGCACCGTAAAACCCTACAGGACAGGCTCGCTCGGCATCACCGCCGGCGAGCTTTTGACGTTGCTGGACGCGGCAGAAGAGGAGAAGCCGGAAGGGCCTGCCGCCGTGCGCGCCTTCTTCGAGGCGCAGTGCGTGCCGTTCCTCATCGAGAAGGCGGACGGTTCTTCCGGTTTCGTCACGGCCTTCTACGAGCCGGAGGTCGCCGTGCGGGCGGAACCGGACGCCGAATACCGTTATCCGTTCTACGCGCGGCCGCATGACCTGGTCGACATCGACGACACCAATCGCCCGGCCGGTTTCCCGCCGGGCTTTGCATTCGGGCTCGGCACGGACGGCGGCATCGTCGAATATCCCGATCGCGGCGAAATCGAGCGCGGCTATCTTGCCGGCCGCGGGCTGGAGATCGCCTATGCGCGCGAGAAGGTGGACGTCTTCTTCGCCCATGTGCAGGGCGCGGCGCGCCTCGTTTATCCGGACGGATCCGTCAAGCGAATCACCTATGCCGCCAAGAGCGGCCATCCCTTCTCCGCGATCGGCAAGCTGCTGATCGACCGCGGCGAGATCGATGCCGCGACCGTCTCCATGGCCTCGATCCGCGACTGGCTGGCACGGCATGAGGACCAGGTCGACGCCGTGCTCCGGCACAACCGCTCCTTCATCTTCTTCAAGGAGGCGGAGGTCGCGGATCTGTCGCTCGGGCCCATCGCCGCGGCGAAAGTGCCGCTCGTCGCCGGCCGTTCGCTGGCGGTGGACCGGCTGATCCATACTTTCGGCCTGCCCTTCTTCATTTCGAGCGAGACGCTCACCCATATGGACGGCGGCAGGCCCTTCCGTCGCCTGATGCTGGCGCTCGATACCGGAACGGCGATCGTCGGCCCGGCGCGCGGCGATATCTTCACCGGTTCGGGCGATGCGGCGGGCGCGCTGGCGGGTCATGTGCGCAACGCGGCGACCTTCCATATCCTCGTGCCGAAGGCGGCGGCGGAGCGATACCTCCATGCCGAAGGATAAGACGCTTTCCAGCGAGGACCGCATCCTCTGGGGCAAGGTGGCGCGCAGCACGCGCGCGATGCCGGGAAAACTCGACGCCCTGACGGAATTCGAGGAGGCCTTCGCGGAAAAGCCGGAGGCGGAAAAGAAACCGGAACCGGAACCGAAGAACAAGAAATCCGCCCCGCCCGCCGAAGGCATCGCGCTCACCATCGGCCGCGACAGGGAGACCCGGCACCATCCGCTCGAGCGTCCGGTCAAGCGCAAGATCGCCAAGGGCCGCCTGGCGCTGGAAGCGCGGATCGACCTGCACGGCATGATCCAGAGCGAGGCGCACGGTTTCCTGCTCGGCTTCCTCATCCGGGCGCATGAGCGGGGCTTGCGCCATGTGCTCGTCATCACCGGCAAGGGCACCTCGCTCGGCAGCGACGGCGCCCTGAAGCGGGCGGTGCCGTTGTGGTTCTCGCTACCCGAGTTCCGGCCGCTGATCTCCTCCTACGAGCCGGCGGCGCGCAACCACGGCGGCGACGGGGCGCTCTATGTCCGGCTCGCCCGGCATCCGGGGGAAAAACGATGACGACGCCCTTCGGCAAGGCCGTGCGGCACCTGCGCGATCGCAAGGGCGTCTCGCAGAAGGACATGGCCAAGGCGCTCGGCGTCAGCCCGGCCTATCTCTCGGCGCTGGAGAACGGCAAGCGCGGCACGCCGAGCTTCGATTTCCTCCAGCGCGTGGCGGGTTATTTCAACGTCATCTGGGACGAGGCCGAGGAACTGTTCCGCATCGCCCGGATTTCCGATCCGCGCGTCGTGGTCGATACGTCGGGCCTGCCACCGGAATACACCGCCTTCGCCAACCGGCTTTCGGCGGAAATCCGCGACCTGCCGCCAGAGACCGTGCGCCGTCTTGCCGGTATTCTGGAAAAAGCATGCAATAACCGGGTAAAACCCGGCTGATCCCCGGAATTCTGCCGTGTTTGCCTGCTCTCGGATTTGGAACTTCAGGGCAGAATCCCTATATTCAAGCACTTGGAAAGCGGTGATTCGCCGCGCTTCCCGCCTTCCGCGAACACTCTGGAAAGACGTTTGAATGACTGACACACCCGAGACCGACAACGGCCCGGCCGAGTATGGCGCAGATTCGATCAAGGTCCTCAAGGGGCTCGATGCGGTGCGCAAGCGCCCCGGCATGTATATCGGCGACACCGACGACGGCTCGGGCCTGCACCACATGGTCTACGAGGTCGTCGACAACGCGATCGACGAGGCGCTGG
>CAMLOC010000611.1 GCA_946481465.1 uncultured Shinella sp.
GTAGCAAGGCCGTGCTGCCGGGCCTGATCGAGGTGGGCGGCGGTGTTATCCTCAATATCGCCTCCACCCACGCCTTCACTATCATTCCGCATACCTTTCCGTATCCCGTCGCCAAGCATGCGCTGCTCGGCATGACCAAGGCCCTGGGCCTCGAATATGCGGGGCAGGGCGTGCGCGTGAATGCGCTGGCGCCGGGCTATGTGCGCACCCAGAAGGTGGTGGACTACTGGAACAGCTTCCCCGATCCCGTCGCGGCGGAGGCCGAAACGATGAAGCTTCATCCCGGAGGGCGCATCGCGTCACCCGAGGAGATCGCCAGGGCCGCGCTCTTCATGGTCTCGGACGAATGCCCCTTCATGAACGCCACCTGCCTGACGGTGGACGGCGGGATGAGCGTGCTGCATCACCCTTGAGGGGCGGATTTCCGGCGGCTGAAAAAAAGAGGCCCCGCACGAAGCGGGGCAGCGAGCGCCACGGTTGGCTCCCAATGACGCGGGGAAGCTCGCGGGTTGCGCGAGTGATATCCCAGTAGGGTTTTGCCGGAATGCAGGGAAGGTCTGATTCTCCGATTCCGGTACGCTCGTGCAAATAAACTGCAGATGCAGCCGTTTTGGCCGCGGCGCGGGCGGAAACTGCCTGCGAAACAGGCAATCTTCACGACGCCGTTTTCAGGATGGCGGCGAAGCGCGGTTCGAAGGCGCGGCGGATCGGCTCGGCGGCCGCTCCCAGCGCGACGGCCCAGGGGCCGATCATGCCGAGTTGCAGGCGCGGCAGCGTGCGGCCGGGCCGGTCAGCATTGGATGGGATCAGCGGGAACATGGCGTCGAACAGCCGCTTTGCCAGCGGTTCCGGTGCGCTGCCGGAAAGGATGACGGTCTGCGGGTCGAAGATGGTCTCGACCATGTGCACGGCCTGCCGCATGTCGGCGGCCGCGCCCGCCAGCCAGTTGAGGATGCGCGGGTCGTCGGCGAGCGTCAGCCGCTCGACCGCGGCATAGGCCTCCGTGGTCGCCGAATCGAGGCCGAGATGCTGGAACAGCGATGCGAGCGAGGAGCGGTGCTCGAGCGGCGACTGGCTGGCCCCGCGCGCAAACAGCACCATGCCGATCTCGCCCGCATTGCGGTTGCTGCCCGTATAGAGTTCCCCGCCGAGGATGAGCCCAGCGCCGATGCCGTAGCCGAAATAGATGCAGACGGCGTGGTCGAGGCCGTCCGCCGCGCCGTTCATCCGCTCGGCGGTCGCGCAGGCGGTGGCGTCGTTCTGCAGGCTGATGGCCAGCCCCGTGCCGGCGGCGAGCGTCTCGACGAGCGGGAAGGCCTGCCACTCGGCCATCATCCAGGTCTCGTCGTCGGAGGGCGCGAGGCCGAAAGGCCCCGGCATGGCAAGGCCGAGCCCGGCCAGCCGGTGCGCCGAGCCGGGGAAGCGCCCGGCAAGGTCGGCGCGCATGGCCGTGACGAGGCGGAGGATCAGTTCGCAGCCCGCCACCGGCCCGCCCGGCGGAAGGTTGGCGACGGCCCGGGCGACCTCCCGTCCCATCAGGTCGACGGCGACGACGCGCGTCAGGTGCCGGTCGACCTGCACGCCGAGCGCAAAGGCGCCTTCCGGCACGAGCCGGTAAGGGGTGGAGGGCTGGCCGCGCCCGCCGCGCACCACCTCCTCCGAGGCGACGAGACCGTCCGCCTCCAGGCCTTCGACGAGGTTGGAAATGGTCTGCTTGGTCAGACGCGTGGCGCGGGCGAGGTCGGCGCGCGACAGCGGTCCGTTCAGCCGGATGGCCTCGATGATGACGCGCCGGTTGTGCGCGCTGGTGCCTTCCTGGTTGGTCCCGCTCTTGGCGCGGATCGCCCGCAATTCGTTCATCGCTACCCCTCTTGACACCATTTGAATAATACAGAACATTTAAGTCAAGAGATTTGACTTAATAAGGAGCCGAAGAGTTCCGGGGAAAGGCGGCGGGGATCTCCCGCCATGATCCGACAACGAGCAACGACAAGGGCGCCACGACGCCTTCGGATGAACAAACCAAACAGGAGGACGCAATCATGTTGAAATCGATGAAGAAGATCCTGCTCGGCGCGGCGCTGGTTTCCGGCGTTTCCGCCCCGCATGCCTTTGCGGAGACGACGCTCAACGCGCTCTTCATGGCGCAGGCCGCCTATAGCGAGGCGGACGTGCGCGCCATGACGGACGCCTTCACCAAGGCGAATCCGGACATCAAGGTGAACCTGGAATTCGTTCCCTATGAGGGTCTGCACGACAAGACCGTGCTCGCGCAGGGCTCCGGCAGCGGCTACGACGTCGTGCTCTTCGACGTGATCTGGCCGGCCGAATATGCGGCGAACAACGTTCTGGTCGACGTTTCCTCCCGCATTACCGACGAGATGAAGAAGGGCGTGCTGCCGGGCGCCTGGACGACCGTCGACTATGACGGCAAGTCCTACGGCATGCCGTGGATCCTCGACACCAAATACCTGTTCTATAACAAGGAAATCCTTGAGAAGGCCGGCATTCAGGCGCCGCCGAAGACCTGGGCCGAACTGAGCGAGCAGGCCAAGATCATCAAGGACAAGGGCTTGCTGGCCACCCCGATCGCCTGGAGCTGGTCGCAGGCCGAGGCTGCGATCTGCGACTACACCACGCTCGTCAGCGCCTATGGCGGCGAATTCCTGAAAGACGGCAAGCCGGCCTTCATGGAGGGCGGCGGCCTCGACGCGCTGACATACATGGTCGACAGCTATAAGTCCGGCCTCACCAACCCGAACTCCAAGGAGTTCCTCGAAGAGGACGTGCGCAACGTCTTCCAGAACGGCGAGGCGGCCTTCGCGCTCAACTGGACCTACATGTACAACATGGCCAATGGCGGCACGGACAGCAAGGTCGCCGGCAAGGTCGGCGTCGTGCCGGCGCCGGGTGTCGAAGGCAAGAGCGAGGTCTCGGCCGTCAACGGCTCGATGGGCCTCGGCATCACCACGACCAGCAAGAGCCCCGACGAGGCGTGGAAGTACATCGTGCACATGACCTCGCAGGAGACGCAGAACGCCTATGCCAAACTCAGCCTGCCGATCTGGGCCTCGTCCTACGAAGATGCCGCCGTCACTGCCGGCCAGGAAGAGCTGATCGCCGCCGCCAAGCTCGGCCTTGCCGCCATGTATCCGCGGCCGACCACGCCGAAATACCAGGAGCTCTCCACGGCCCTGCAGCAGGCCATCCAGGAAGCCCTGCTCGACCAGGCGTCGCCCGAAGACGCGCTGAAATCGGCGGCCGACAACAGCGGCCTCTGACATCCGGTCTTGGGGGGGGGGGCGGCCGCCCCCCCCCACCCCCCACCCCCAAAAGAATAAA
>CAMLOC010000612.1 GCA_946481465.1 uncultured Shinella sp.
AAGCCCTTGTCCTTGCCGCCGCGGATATGGGCGATGGCATAGACGAAGCCGCGGTCGACCAGCGACAGGCAATTGGTGTTGAAGGACGCCGGGATGGTGATGCCGTAGGCGCCGTAGCCATAGAGCAGGCAGGGCGCCGAGCCGTCGAGCGGCGTGTCCTTGCGGTAGAGCAGGGTGACGGGCACCTTTTCGCCGTCCCATGCGGGCGCGAAGACCCGGCGGGTGACATAGTCGTCGATCGTGTGGCCGGACGGCACTTCCTGCGTCTTCAGGAGCGTGCGCGCGCGCGTCGCCATATTGTAGTCGAAGAGCTGCGAGGGTGTCGTCATCGAGGAATAGGAGAAGCGGATGACGTCGGTGTCGTATTCCGCCGCGCCGGAAAGGCCGAGGGAATAGGCCTCTTCCGCAAAGGCGATGGCGTGCTCCTCGCCGCTTTCCCGGTCGCGCACGACGATGCGCGGCAGCCCCTCATGGCGCTCCAGCCAGACGAGGTGGCGGGCAAACGCCATATGGTTGAGAATGAGCGTGCCGGGGCGATGCGGCACGACCTCCGTCCAGTTCTCCCGGCCCGGCGCCGTCACCGGCGTCTCCATGATCTTGAAATCCTTGGCGCCGTCGGCATTGGTGAGGATGTAGAAGACGTCGCCGCCCTCCGTCATCGAATATTCGAGGCCCACCTGGCGCGGGGCGACGACGACCGGGTTAGCGAGAAGGTCCTTGGTGGACAGCAGGCGGTATTCGCTCGTCTCGTGGTCGTGGATGTCGATATAGATGAAATCGTCGATCAGCGAGCCGCCGACCGACATGAAGAAGCCGGCGTCCTTTTCCTCGTAGACGAGACGGTCGTTCTCCTGGCTGTCGCCGAGGATGTGGTGGAAGATCTTCGAGGGGCGGTGGTTCTCGTCGAGGGCGGTGTAGAAGAAGCTTTTCGCATCCGGCGCCCAGACGCCGTCGCCGCCGGTGTTGACGAGTTCGTCGCTGCGGTCCTCGCCGGTCGCAAGGTCGCGCACCTTCAGCGTGAAATATTCAGACCCCTTGTCGTCATAGCCCCAGATGCCGAGCGAATGGTCGGTGGAATGGTCGATGCCGGCGAGGCGGAAATAGTCCTTGCCTTCCGCCTCCTTGTCGCCGTCGAGCAGGACGGTGCGTTCGCCACCCTCGCGCGGCTCGCGGAAATAGCGCGGCTGCTCGCCGCCGGTGACATAGGCGGTGCCGTAGGCGAAGGGGCCGTCCTTCATCGGCACGGAGCTGTCGTCCTCCTTGATGCGGCCGCGCATCTCGGCAAACAGCGCCTTCTGCAGCGCTTCCGTATCGGCCATGGCGGCCGTCATATAGGCGTTTTCCGCCTCCAGATGCGCGCGAATCTCCGGCTGGAGGATCGAAGGATCCTTGAACATCGCCTGCCAGTTCTCGTCGCGGAACCAGGCATAGTCGTCGGTGCGGGTGATGCCGTGGCGGGTGTCGGAAACCGGTTTCCGGGCGGCGACGGGGGCGGTGGGCAGGTTGTTGAAGACGGGCAAGGGATCACTCCGGCAAATCGATAGGCGGGACCAGAGAGATAGAGAGCCGGGGCGCCCGCATCAAGCGGAGGTTCTCGCGTCTCGTGCGGTTTACCCCGGCAGGCTCCGCTTCGCCTTGCGCTTGGCGGGGCGCAGTTCGTCGGCGATGGTCATGCCGATGATGGAGAGGGGCAGCGCCAGCATGGCGCCGGCCGCGCCCCACATCCAGGTCCAGAAGATGATGGCGGTGAAGATGATGAAGGCGTTGACCTCCAGCCGCTTGCCCATCACGGCCGGCATGACGAGGTTCTCCATGGCAAGGTGCACGAGGAAGAAGGCGAGCGCCGGCAGGAGGCCCATCATCAGCGTTTCGTGGGTGAGGAGGCCGGCGGTGGCGAGCGCGATGGTCATCACCGTCACGCCGAGGAAGGGCACGAAGGAGGAGAGGAAGGCGAAGAGCCCCCAGAGCACCGGCATGGCGAGCCCGCCGCTCCAGGTGATGACGGCGGTGACCACGCCGAGCGCGGCATAGACCAGCGCCGCGGTGGCGAAATAGTAGCCGAGCGCGCTGTCGATGGCGTTCATGACGCGGATGGCGGCGAGCCGCTGGCCGCGGCGCGGAAAGGCCATGATGAGCATCTGCCGCAGCTTCAGCCGGGCGGAGAGGAAGAGCACCAGCGCGGCGAAGAAGATCATGGCCTGCAGGAGCGCGGGGGTGAGGCTGGCCGAAAGGATGCCGAGGATGCTGCCGGTGTTCTCCAGCACCTTCTCCATCGACATCTGGCCGCTCTCGAAGGTCTGCGGGCTGATGTTCAGCCAGCCGAGGCGGGAGAAGAGCGGCGTGATGCGGTCATAGGCACCGCGCACCAGGTCCGGTGCGTTGGCGGCGAGCTGGGTGATCGGCTCGGCCAGCAGGCCGGCGATGAAGAACAGGCCGACGCCGAAGGCGCCGGCGAGCAGCAGCGCCGTCGGCAGCGGCGGGATGCCGAGTTCGGTGAGCTTTTCGGCCGCCACGCCGAAGATCAGGCCGGTGACGACCGCCAGCGACAGCGGAATGAGGATCGGCGCCATCAGATAGACGACGGCCATGGCCATGATGGCGAAGATGCCGATCGCCGCCCAGGCGGCGGCAATGTCGAGGCCGTAGCGGCGCGGCGCGTCCTCCGCAAGGTCCTTCTCGATATCGATGCTGCCCCGCAGGAGCCGCCGTTCGGCCGGTTTTCCGGAAATGTCGTGCATGGCAGAACCCCTCTTTGGCGCCGGAAACGCGCAAGGCGCAGGGAAGTTCCGCCGCGGGCGGCTTGAAACCTGAGGTGGGTTGCCAGCGCGGCGAAATCGACATATTGCCCGTTAACCCCGAATTAAGGTGTCGCACGGGACGCCACGAAGAGGAGGCCGACAGTTGAAACGGCAGGCAGGCGGGCGCATCGCCCTTTGCATCCTGGCGCTCGCGCCGCTCTGTTCATCGCCCGCGCTGGCGATCGACGCGCGCATCCGCAGCCAGCTTCAGAAGCTGACGCCGGAAGAGCGGCTCGAACAGCGCTGCGACATCGAGGCGATGGACAAGATCAGCGACGCCAAGGGCGGCTACCGCCCGGACAAGGTGATCGCCTATGCCTTCGGCGATCCCAAGCTCGATGGCACGACGATCAAGACGAAGGGCGCCGTCTTCCGCAGCGGCGGCGAGTGGTATCGCCTGTCCTACAAATGCGAGGGATCCGCCGACCGGCTGGAGGTCAACGCCTTCAAGTACCGCATCGGCGACGTGGTGCCGCGCAAGGACTGGGCGGCGCATTATCTCTACGATTGAGGGGTGCGGGGTGCCCACCCCCCCTCTGCC
>CAMLOC010000613.1 GCA_946481465.1 uncultured Shinella sp.
CGCAGGTCGAGGCGGTGGTGAACCAGGGGGCGCTTGCCGCCGTGCTGGCGCTGCGCACGCAACTGGCCGGCATGATCGACCCGGCGCCCCTGAAGCTCGATACGCTGCTGTCCATGCGCGGCGTCGTCGATTTCCGCGAGGCGGACGAGAGCGAGGCCGAGCGCACGGCGCGGGACGCCGATATCCGCGCGGGGCTGGCCGAGGCGATCCGCCGCCTGGCCGAGATGCGGCGCCGGGAAGGCGCGGCGCTTGCCGGCGTGCTGCTCGGCCAGGTCGCCCGCATCGAGGCGTTGACGGCGGCCGTCGAGGCCGATCCGTCGCGCAGTGTTTCTGCCATTGCCGAGCGGCTTTCCGCGCAGGTCGCCCTCCTCATGCAGGGAACGACGGCGCTCGACCGCGACCGCCTGCACCAGGAGGCGGCGCTGCTTGCCACCAAGGCGGACCTGCGCGAGGAGATCGACCGGTTGAAGGGGCATGTCGCCGCGGCGCGCGAACTCATCGCCGCAGGCGGGCCGATCGGCCGCAAGCTCGATTTTCTCGCACAGGAATTTAACCGGGAATCGAATACGATCTGTTCCAAGTCGAACGCCGCTGCTGTAACGGCTGCAGGTATCGAATTGAAGGTCGTCATCGACCAGTTCAGGGAACAGGTCCAGAATCTGGAGTAGGCCATGGCCGAGCCGTCGAAGCATATCCAAATCGAACGCCGCGGGCTCATGCTCGTCATTTCCTCGCCGTCGGGCGCCGGCAAGTCGACCATCGCCCGCAACCTCCTGGAGGCCGATCCCGGCCTCAGCCTGTCGGTCAGCGTCACCACGCGCCAGCGCCGGGCGAGCGAGATCGCCGGCCGGCACTACCATTTCATCAACCACAAGGAATTCGAGCGGCTGCGCGACAGCGACGCCCTGCTCGAATGGGCCGAGGTGCACGGCAATTTCTACGGCACGCCGCGCGAGCCGGTGGAGGAGGCGATGTCCGCCGGCCGCGACATGCTGTTCGACATCGACTGGCAGGGCGCCCAGCAATTGCAGGAGAAGATGCCGGCCGACGTCGTCTCCATCTTCATCCTGCCGCCCTCGATGACCGAGCTGCAATCGCGCCTGCATCGTAGGGCCGAGGACACGGAGGAGGTCATCCAGACCCGTCTTGCCAATTCCTGCGCCGAGATCGAGCATTGGCGGGAATACGACTACGTCATCCTCAACGACGACCTCTCCGTCGCCTTCGACGCCGTGCAGAGCATCGTCAAGGCCGAGCGCCTGAGGCGTGACCGGCGGCACGGGCTGTTCGAGTTCGTGACGAAGCTGGTGACGGAAAAGCCGGCTCTGTAGGGGCTGACCCCGAACTTGCCCCTCACCCTAACCCTCTCCTTGGCTGCGGGGAGAGGGGACTTGCCCCGCGAACGGCTTTTGGTTGGCGAAACCGGTGCGGCATATCCCTTCGCCCCGCTTGCGGGGAGAAGGTGGCCGGCAGGCCGGATGAGGGGCAACTCAGAGCGCGTTCGCCAGCCGCACGAACTCTTCCACGCTCAACGTCTCCGCCCGGCGCTGCGGATCGATCTCCGCGCGTGCCAAAAGGGCCTCGCCGCCGAGTGACTTGACGCTCTGGCGCAGCATCTTGCGGCGCTGGCCGAAGGCGGCATGGGTGACGCGCTCCAGGCTGGAGACGTCGCAGGGCAGGGGATTGGGCACCGGCTCCAGATGCACGACGGAGGACGTGACCTTCGGCGGCGGGGTGAAGGCCTGGGGCGGCACGTCGAAGGCCATGCGGGCATGGGTGCGCCAGCCGCAGAGCACGCCGAGCCGGCCATAGTGGTCGTCGTTCTCCTCCGCCACGATGCGCAGGCCCACCTCGCGCTGGAACATCAGCGTCAGCGAGTCCCAGAAGGGCGGCCAGGCCTTCGGCAGCAGCCAGTTGACGAGGAGCTGCGTGCCGACATTGTAGGGGAGGTTCGCGATGATCCGCACCGGCTCGCCGGGCGCCAGCGCCTCGAAATCCGTCTTCAGCGCATCGCCCTCGATGACCGTCAAACGGCCTGGATAGTGATCCGAAATCTCCGCCAGCGCCGGCAGGCAGCGCGCGTCGCGCTCGATGGCGATCACCCTTTTCGCGCCGAGCGCCAGGATGGCGCGCGTCAGGCCACCCGGGCCGGGGCCGACCTCGATGACCGTGTGGCCCTCGATCGGGCCGGCGGTGCGGGCGATCTTCTGCGTGAGGTTGAGGTCGAGCAGGAAATTCTGGCCGAGCGCCTTCTTCGCGTCCAGCCCGTGGCGCTGGATGACGTCGCGGAGCGGCGGCAGCCCGTCGAGTGCGGCCATCAGCCGGTCTCCTTTGCAGCCCGCTCGTGCCGGGCGAGGTCATGGGCAAGGCGGAGGGCCGCCAGCAGGCTGTCCGGCTTGGCGACGCCCTTGCCGGCCAGCGAGAAGGCCGTGCCGTGGTCCGGCGAGGTGCGGATGAAGGGCAGGCCGAGCGTGGCATTGACGGAATCGTCGAAGCCGAGCGCCTTGGCGGGGATCAGCGCCTGGTCGTGATACATGCAAAGCGCCACGTCGTAGGTGGCGCGGGCGGCGTCATGGAACATCGTATCGGCCGGCAGCGGGCCGACGGCGTCGATGCCGGCCGCCTTCAGCCGCTCCACGGCGGGGCGCACGATGGCGTCGTCCTCGAGGCCCAGCGCGCCGCCTTCGCCGGCATGCGGGTTGAGCCCGGCTAGGGCAAGGCGCGGGCGGGCGATACCGAAGCGCTGCCGCAGGTCCCGCTCGGTGATGGTCGCCGTCTCCACGATCAGCGCTTCCGTCAGCGCCTCCGGCACATCCTTCAGCGGAATGTGGATGGTGACGGGCACGCTGCGCAGCTTCGGCCCGGCCAGCAGCATGACGGGCAGCGCCTGCCGGCCCGTCGCCTTCGCGGCGAGATCGGCGAGGAATTCCGTGTGGCCGGGAAAGCCGAAACCGGCATCGTAGAGCACGGCCTTGGCGATCGGGTTCGTCACCACGGCGGCGGTGCGGCCGGCGAGCGTCAGGGCGACGGCGGCCTCGATCGCGCCGGTGATGGCGGCGGCGTTGCGGGAATCGGGCGCGCCTGCCACGGCCGGCACGGCGCAATCGGAGGCAAGCACCGGCAGCGCGTCCGGGAAGAGGGCGGCCGCCGTCTCCGGCTCCGCGGCCGCGACCGTGACATCGAGCCCGAGGGCGGCGGCGCGTTCGCGCAACACCGCGGCATCGCCGATGAAGAGGAAGGGCGGCAGGGAAAGCGCCTTGCGGGCCGACCAGAGGGCGAGCGTGATATCCGGCCCGATCCCCGCCGGATCGCCCATGGTGAGCGCCAGCGGAG
>CAMLOC010000614.1 GCA_946481465.1 uncultured Shinella sp.
CCGCCGACCTCGACCTCCTCGTCGGCGCCGCGCGGCTTGCGGGCGCCCGCGCGCTGGATTTCTTCCGCAAGGGGCCGGAGGTCTGGTGGAAGAACGGCGGCCGTTCGCCGGTGAGCGCGGCCGATTTCGCGGCCAACGACATCCTCAAGAAGGAATTGCTCTCCGCCCGGCCGAACTACGGCTGGCTGTCGGAGGAGACCGACGACGACGCGGGCCGGCTCGATTGCGAGACG
The DNA here is from genome assembly GCA_946481465.1 of uncultured Shinella sp. The sequence goes on from CAMLOC010000614.1 coordinate 234, forward strand.
GTTTTCGTCATCGACCCGATCGACGGTACGCGCGCCTTCATCGCCGGCAAGGACGTCTGGTGCGTCAGCGCCGCCGTCGTGCACCGGGGCCGCCCGGTCGCGGGCGTACTCTTCGCGCCGGCGCTCGACGAACTCTTCACCGCGGCGGCGGGCGGCGCGGCGCGGAAGAACGGCCAGCCGATCCGCGCGACCGATCCCGACGCCGCCCGCCCGACGCGCATCGCCGCGCCGGAGGACATGGCGCAGGGCATCGACCGGCAGATGACGGGCGGCGTGCAGCGCATTCCGCATGTGCCCTCGCTCGCCTACCGGCTCGCCATGGTGGCCGACGGGCGCATCGATGCGACCCTGGTGAAGCGCAATGCGCACGACTGGGACCTGGCGGCGGCCGATCTCATCCTTGCCGAGGCCGGCGGCGCGCTCGTCATGCTCGACGGCGAGGCGCTGTCCTACAACCGGCCGACCGTCAGCCACGAGACGCTGGCGGCAGCCGGACTGTCCCGGCTTTCCGGGCTTGTGGAAGCCTCCCGGCATCTTGCCGGCCATTGACCTTTGGTGCGGAATACCGCAAACCCGTTGCCGAAATCGGCGTCATAAAAAGAGAGAAGACATGACCGAAAGCAAAGAACCGAAACAGCTCCTCCATCTGGTCTTCGGCGGCGAGCTGACAACGCTGGCGGACATGCAGTTCCGCGATCTCAACGCCCTCGATATCGTCGGGATCTTCCCCGACTATGCCACCGCGCTCGCCGCCTGGAAGTCGAAGGCCCAGCAGACCGTGGACAATGCGCATATGCGCTATTTCATCGTGCACATGCACCGGCTTCTGGATCCGCAGCAGAACTGAGGCGCGTTTCCCGACACCGTTCCGCGCGGCAGAAGGCCGCGCCGAACCAGAGCCCCGGACCTTCCATGATCCCGAACGAGACGAGAGCCGCAATCAAGGTCACCTGCGCATGAGCCGGCGCCTCGCCCGTCTCGCGCTTTCGCTTTATCGCTGGGGCGGCGTCGCGCTTTATCCGATCGTCAGCCCCTACCTCACCTTCCGGGCCGCCAAGGGCAAGGAAGACCGCTCCCGCCGCCGCGAGCGCTACGGCTATGCCGGCGTGCCGCGCCCGGCCGGGCCGCTCGTCTGGTTCCATGCGGCGAGCGTCGGCGAGACCAATGCGGTGATCCCGCTCATCAAGGAAGTGCGCCGCCGCGGCATCGCCGTGCTCCTGACGACGGGCACGATCACTTCGGCCAAGGTCGTGCGCGACCGGCTCGGCACGGACGTCATCCACCAGTATGTGCCGCTCGACATGAAGCCGGCGATCAGCCGGTTCCTCGAATACTGGCATCCCGATCTCGCCATCATGGCGGAATCGGAGATCTGGCCGATGACCATCCTGGAACTCGGCAAGCGCCACATCCCGCAGGTCCTGGTCAACGGCCGCATCTCGGATCGCTCCTTCCCGCGCTGGAAGCGGCGCCATGCCGTCGCCGATGCCATCTTCGAGAATTTCGCCCTCGTCATCGCCCAGTCGGAACTCGATGCCGACCGGTTCAGCACGCTCGGCGCCCTGCCGGTTCTGGTCTCCGGCAATCTCAAGGTCGATACGGACGCGCCGCCGGCCGATTCCGCCGTGCTGCGCGGTTATCTCGACCAGATCCAGGGCCGGCGCACCTGGGCGGCGATCTCCACCTTCGAAGGCGAGGAGGCGGCCGCCGGCGAGGTGCACCGGCTGCTGAAGGAGCGCACGGGCCTGCTCACCATCGTCGTGCCGCGCCATCCCCAGCGCGGCGCCGGCATTGCCGACATGCTGGAGGCGAAGGGCCAGAAGGTCGCCCGCCGCACGCGCGGCGACGCTCTGACGCCCGAAACCGATGTCTTCCTCGGCGATACGATCGGCGAGATGGGGCTTTACCTGCGCATGACGGAGATCGCCTTCGTCGGCCGCTCGCTGTTCGCCGAGGGCGGGCAGAACCCGCTGGAGCCGGCCATGCTGGGCTGCGCGATCCTGTCGGGCGGCAATGTGCAGAATTTCCGCGAGGCCTACCAGCAGCTCGCCCGCAACGGCAGCGCCAAGATGGTGCGCGACACGGAGATGTTGGCCAAGGGCGTGCATTACCTCCTGATGAACGACGAGATGCGCAAGCAGATGATCGAGGCGGGGCAGGAGACCGTGCAGGAGATGCGCGGGGCCTTGCGCGCCACCATCAAGGGGCTGGAGCCCTATATCAACCCGCTCACCGTGAAGGCGCGGCTGCATCCGCGCCAGACGTCCTGACGAAAGGCGCGCCATGTCCAGGCCAGAGACCATTTCCGGCATCCTCTTCGACAAGGACGGGACGCTGCTCGACTATGCCAGGAGCTGGGTGCCGGTGAACTACGAGCTGGCGCGTATCGCCGCCGGCGGCGACGAGGCGCTGGCCCGCACGCTGCTCCTGGCCGGCGGCATGGACCCCAACACCGGCTATGTCACGCCCGACAGCCTGCTGGCCGCCGGCAATACGGTGGAGATCGCCGAGGGGATGGTCGCGGCCGGCGCGCCCTTCACGGTGGAGGCGCTGGCGGCCCATTTCGACGGGCTCTTCGCCAATTCGGCGCAACTCGCCGTCGCCGTCACCGATCTTGCCCAGTTCTTTGCCACCATGCACGCCCGCGGCTACTGGCTCGGCGTCGCCTCCAGCGACAACGAGGCCTCGATCCGCGCGACGGCGAAACGCTTCGGCTTCGAGGACTACCTGCACTATGTCGCCGGCTATGACAGCGGCTTCGGCACCAAGCCGCAGCCCGGCATGGTGCTCGGCTTCTGCGCCGCCACGGGCCTCGAGCCGCACCAGGTCGCCGTCGTCGGCGACAACAACCACGACATGCATATGGGCCGCAACGCCGGCGCGGGCCTGACGGTGGCGGTGCTGACGGGCACCGGCTCGCGGGAATCGCTGTCGGACGCCTCCGACTATTGCCTTGCCGACATCACCGAACTCGTTCCGCTCTTCCCCGAGGCGGCGGTCGCGCGCCCGGCGGCGTGAGCTTTGAGGGTGGCCCCTCATCCCGCTGCCGCGACCTTCTCCCCGCAAGCGGGGAGAAGGGACTTGTGGCAAGGCCGTGCA
>CAMLOC010000615.1 GCA_946481465.1 uncultured Shinella sp.
CACGATTTCAAGCGCAAGGACGTCAACCTGGTCGCGGCGCTGAAGAACGTGGCGATGAGCAGCAACGTCAAGGGTTATCTCGAAAGCCGCTCGCCGGCGAGCGCCGATTTCCAGGCGCTGAAGGCCGAGCTTGCCAAATTGAAGGCCGAGACCGCCGGCGAGGACCGCGTCGTCATCGCCGAGGGCACGCTCCTGAAGCCGGGCCAGAGCAATCCGGAACTCGCCAATATCGTCAAGGGCATCGTCAAGCACGGTTCGGATGCGCTGAAGACCGATCATTCGCTTGCCATCGCCACCTACAAGGACACGCCGGACTATACGCCCGAGCTGGTCGCGCTCGTCGAAGCCTTCCAGAAGGAGAACGGGCTGAAGCCGGACGGCATCGTCGGCAAGGCGTCGATCCGCAAGCTGACGGGCGGCGATTCGGTCGCCGACAAGATCGCCAAGCTGGAAGTGGCGCTGGAACAGGCGCGCTGGCTGCCGGTCGATCTCGGCGCCCGCCACGTCTTCATCAACCAGCCGGCCTTCCGCGTCTATTACCACGAGGACGGCGCGGAGAAATTCTCGATGCGCACGGTGGTCGGCTCGAAGTCGAACCAGACCTATTTCTTCGAGGACAAGGTGCAGACTGTCGAGGTCAACCCCTATTGGGGCGTGCCGCAGTCGATCATCATCAACGAGATGCTGCCGAAGCTCCGGAACGACCCGTCCTATCTCGACCGCATGGGCTATGAGGTCGCCGTCGGCGGGCGCGCGGTCGCCTCGTCCTCGGTCAACTGGTACGACTCCACCGCCGGCGTTTCCGTGCGCCAGCCGCCGAGCGGCGACAATGCGCTCGGCGAACTGAAGATCCTGTTCCCGAACAGCCACGCCATCTACATGCACGACACGCCGTCGAAGAGCTTCTTCAAGCGGGACATGCGGGCGCTGAGCCACGGCTGCGTGCGCCTTACCGAGCCGCGCAAGATGGCGGCCGCCGTGCTGGGCGTCAGCGAGGAGGAGGTCGGCAAGGAGATCGCCGCCGGCCGCAACAAGGCGCTGAACGTCAAGGCGGATATCCCGATCTACATCGCCTATTTCACCGCCTGGCCGAACAAGGACGGCGTGGTCGAGTATTTCGACGACGTCTATGACCGCGACGGCTACATGCGCAAGGCCTTCGCCGCCACGCAGAAGGCGCGGCAGGTCGCGGGCTGATCTTCGCCGGAAAAATGCCCCTCATCCCGCTGCCGCGACCTTCTCCCCGCAGGCGGGGAGAAGGGACATGCCGTTACGTTTTCCTGAAACCATCAAGACAGGCCGTGGCTTGGCCTCTGGCTTCCTTCTCCCCGCTTGCGGGGAGAAGGTGCCGGCAGGCGGATGAGGGGCGCGGCCTCGCATATAAAGCGCTGCGTTATCGGTTGAGCAGGCGCTCGACCAGGTCCGGCGTCAGCTCGTCGAAATGGGTGATGACATGGCTCGGTTCAAGGTCGGCGACGGGCACGTCCGAATAGCCGAAGGGCACGCCGATGGAGGGCACGCCGGCATTGCGGGCGACGAGCATGTCGTTGAGGCTGTCGCCGATCATCACCGTGCGCTTCGGATCGGCCTCGGCGAGGCGGACGGTGCCGAGCAGGTGCTCGGCGTCCGGCTTGCGCACCGCGAAGGTGTCGCCGCCGGTGATCGCGGCAAAGCGCGGGGTGAGGGCGAGGCCGTCGAGCAGGCGGCGGGCGAGGCCTTCCAGCTTGTTGGTGCAGACGGCGAGGCGGTAGCCGGCGCCGGAAAGGCGGTCCATGGCGGCGAGAAGGCCCGGATAGGGCACGGAGACGCCGGGCATGGCGCCGGAATAGTGCTCGACGAAGGCGCCGAGCATGCGTTGCAGTTCCACTTCGGAGATGTCCCGGCCGCGCAGCGCGAAGGCGCGCTTGATCATCACCTGGCCGCCATGGCCGACGAGATAGGTGAGGTCGCCGTAGCCGACGGGATCAAGGCCCTCGAGGCCGATCGTGTGGTTGAGGCTGGCCACGAGATCGTGGGCCGTATCGATGAGCGTACCGTCGAGATCGAAGACTACGAGAGAAGCGGACATGGGGAAACCTTGCATGGGGAAGAGGCGGGCAGGCCCTTCCGGTATGCGATGGCGCGGGCATTTGCAATCGCCTTCTCCGCCTCGGCCGGCAGGGGGCGGGCGGCGATTTTGGCTTTCGTTTGCCGGCGGGGGCGTGTAAGTGTCTCACCGGAATTCCGGCCGCTTCGGCGCCGGGCCACGACCATTCAGGGAGTTTTGGGGCCATGGACGCCCGGGAAATGAAGATCAAGGCCGCGGAGGCCGCGCTCACCCATGTCGAGGACGGCATGCGCCTCGGCATCGGCACCGGATCGACCGCCGAGGAATTCGTGCGGCTCCTTGCGGAAAAGGTCGCCGGCGGCCTCAAGGTCGAGGGCGTGCCCACCTCCGAGCGCACGGCGCGGCTCTGCGTCGAACTCGGCGTGCCGCTGAAATCGCTCGACGAACTGCCGGAACTCGACCTGACCATCGACGGCGCGGACGAAGTCGACGGCAGGCTGCGCCTCATCAAGGGCGGCGGCGGCGCGCTGCTGCGCGAGAAGATCGTCGCCAGCGCCTCGACGCGCATGATCGTGATCGCCGACGAGAGCAAGGTGGTCGATACGCTCGGCGCCTTCAAGCTGCCGATCGAGGTCAATCCCTTCGGCCTTGCCGCCACCCGCATCGCCATCGAGAAGACGGCCGCCCGGCTCGGGCTTTCCGGGGGAATCGCGCTGCGCGCCTCGGGCGACGGCACCTTCACCACGGATGGCGGACACTACATTCTCGACGCATCTTTTGGCCGCATTCCTGATGCAGATGCGCTCGCAAGCAGCCTCAATGACATTCCCGGTGTCGTCGAACACGGACTCTTCATCAACATGGCGTCGCTGGCCATCATCGCGGGACCCGCGGGTGCGCGCACGCTGACGGCAAAAGACTAGACAGGAGCACAGACCGACATGATCAAATTTGCTGGTTTCGGCCGGACCCTCGCGGCGACCCTCATCGTTTCGGCAGCGCTTGCCGGCGCCGCCAAGGCGCAGGACGTCACCGACGAACAGGTCAAGGCCGCCCGCGCCGCCATCGACGCGATCGGCGCGACCAACGGTTTCGACAACATCCTGCCGGGCCTTGCCGTTCGCATCAAGGCGACGCTCGTCCAGGCCTCGCCGAACCACGAAGCCGAGATCAACGCCACTGTCGACGAGCAGGCACTGGCGCTCGCCCCGCGCCGCGCCGACCTCGAGAAGGAAGCCGCGACGATCTACGCCAAGACCTTCACGCAGGAAGAGCTGAAGTCGA
>CAMLOC010000616.1 GCA_946481465.1 uncultured Shinella sp.
AGCCGATGGCGCGCAGGGGGCGCGCGGCGTCCGTGCCGCCCTCGGCCTTGTCCCGCTCGCGCTGCAATTCCTCGGTCTTCTCGCTGAGGCAGCCGATGATGTCCTTGAGGTGCTGCTTCTGGTCCTCGGTCAAAACCGCGAAGATCGCCTCGATCGTCTTGTGCTGCGGCTGCTGGGCGGCGGAGATCACCGTGCGGCCCGTCTCCGTGATCGAGACGATCTTGGCGCGCCGGTCCTTCGGGTCGGGCTCGCGCTTGACCAGCTTGTCGCGCTCGAGGCCGTCGATCGCTTCCGTGACCGTGCGGGGCGCGAAACCGAGCGCGCAGGCGATGTCCGTCGAGCGCTGCGGCCCCTGGCATTCCAGCAGAAGCAGGAACTTGCTGCGGGCCAGCGAGACGCCTTCGTCCATCATGCACTCGTTCACCAGGCGGCTCACCTGATGGTAGAGTTTGAACATGCCCTGGGAGATTTCTATCGTGCTACTCATGAGGGGAAATATAGGTATTATGAGGGACCATGTCAAATGATCGTGAAGGTTTTCGGATAATTTGATCATAGATATTGAACGATCTCTGTAAATGCGAACGGTCAGATCGCGGCGGTTATTCCCATCCTTTCCCGGAATTTTCGGGGTGGGGTGATTTCTCTCCTGCATAACCCTGCCGGCGGGGCGCCAAGCATTGACCCGGCGGAAGGGGAAAGCGATTGTCCGGGGATGCCGTTCCGCTTCATCCACACCGCCGACCTCCACCTCGATTCGCCTCTCACATCGCTCGCTCTGCGCAATGCCGAGCTTGGCGACCTGGTGCGCGGGGCGACGCGCAAGGCGCTGGAACGCATCGTCGATCTGGCGCTCACCGAGGCCGTCGACGCGCTGATCATCGCCGGCGACTTGTACGACGGTTCGCAGACCTCCATGGCGACGGCGCTCTTCCTGATGGGGCAGATGCGCCGGCTGGAGGCGGCGGGCATCCGGGTCTTCCTCATCCGCGGCAACCACGATGCCCAGTCGCAGATCACCCGCGAACTGACCTTCCCGCCGAACGTGCACGTCTTCGACGGCCGCGGGAAGCCGGTGAAGGCCGGCGCACTGGCGAGCGGCCGCGAAATCCACGTCCATGGCATCAGCTTCGCCCATCCCCACGCCCCGGCCTCGCTTTTGCCGGGTTTTCGCGCCCCGGTGCCGGATGCCGTCAATATCGGCCTCCTGCACACCAGCCTTGCCGGCGCCAGCCGGCACGATCCCTATGCGCCCGTCGGCGTGGCCGATCTTGCCGCGCACGGCTTCGATTACTGGGCGCTCGGCCATATCCACCAGCGCCGGGTGCATCTGGAAAAGCCGTGGATCGTCATGCCCGGCAATCCGCAGGGGCGCGATATCAACGAGGGCGGGCCGAAGGGCGTGACGCTCGCCATCGTCGACGATGACGGCGCGATCACCTGCGCGCTGCATCCTGTCGCCGTCGCGCTGTTCGAGCGGCTCTCCGTCGATCTTTCCGGCGTCGACGACTGGCGCGGCATGCTCGACCGTGTCGAAACCGTGCTGGGGCAGGCGAGGGCCGGGGCGGGCGGCGCCCATCTCGTCGCGCGTCTTTCCCTTGCCGGCGCCACGCCGCTCGCCTGGCGCCTGCGCCGCGACGAGGACCTCCTGACGGCCGAGTTGCAGAACCTTGCCGCCTCGCTCGGCGAATGCTGGATCGAGGCGGTGGAGCTTTCCGTTACCGTGCCGCTGGCGGCGGCCGGCGTCGATGCCGGCCCGCTTACCGAACTGTCGCGGCTGATGCGCGAGGACGTCGTCGGCAATCACGCCTATCGCGAGGAACTGCGCGAGACGCTGGCCGATCTCCTGCGCCAGTTGCCGAAGGAGGCGCGCAGCCTGCTGGCCGCGGATGAGGCGGCGGAGGAAGCCCTGCTGCAGGACCTCGCCCTTCAGGGCGCCGATGCCGTCCTTGCCCGCCTCGGCGGCGAAGCCGCGGGGGCATAGCCGATGCGCCTCGATCGCCTGGATCTCGTCCGATACGGAAAATTCACCGACCGCAGCCTCGATTTCGGCACGGCGACGCCCGGCAAGCCGGATTTCCACCTCGTCTACGGCCCGAACGAGGCGGGTAAGTCGACGCTGTTCTCCGCCTATCTCGACCTGCTCTTCGGCATCGAGAAATCCAGCGCCTACGGCTTCCTGCATCCCTATGCGCTGATGCGCGTCGGCGGGCGTTTCTCCGTCGGCGCCGAGCGCCATGAGGCCTATCGCCTGAAGCGCAACCAGGCCTCGCTCGTCTCCGCCGACGACCGGCCCCTGCCGGAGACGCTGTTTGCGGGCGTGCTCGGCGGCATGGACCGCACTGCCTATCGCACCATGTTCTCGCTCGACGACGAGAGCATCGAGAAGGGCGGCGAGGACATCCTGAAAAGCGAGGGCGAGCTCGGCGCGATGCTGTTTTCCGCCAGTTCCGGCCTTTCCGACATGGCGAGCGGGCTTGCGGCGCTGAAGGCGGAGGCCGACGAATTCTATCGTCCCTCCGGCCGCAAGCACGGGCTCTCTGCCCTCAAGGCGGATATCGAGGCGCTGGCGGCCGAGCGCAAGGCGCTGGACGTCGCGGCCCGCGACTACGGCCTGCTGGTGCGCGAGCGGGACGCCGCCGCCGCCCGGCACGGCGAGATGACGGTCGCCCGCGCCGAGGTGCGCGCCGCGCTGGAGCAGGTCGCGCGCAGCCTTTCCGCGCTGCCCTCCCTGCACCGCCTGCGGGCCCTGCGGACCGAACTCGGCGCCTTCGACCTCGGCGAATCGCCGCCGGCCGCCTGGCGGTCGCTCTCCGGGGACCTCGCGCGCGAGGAGGCGGAAATCGCCGCCCGCGCCGCGCGCACGGAGGCCGAGCGCCTGCATCTTGCCGACGAACTGGCGGCGCTGCCTGAGGACGAGGCGGTGCTTGCGGCCGAGGCGGACATAACGGCGCTTGCCGGCTCCGCGCTCGAGGCGCGGTTCCGCACGGCGGCGATGGACCTTGCCGCCCGCGAGGCGGAGCGGGACCGGGTCGCCCTTGCCATCGGGGCGGGCCTTGCCGTCTTCGGGCTTGCCGCCGATGCCGATCCGGCGAGCATCCTGCTTCCGCCGGGCCTCGGCGAGACGCTGGCGACCCACTTGTCGCGCCGGTCGGCGCTTGCCGAACGCGCCGAGACGGCGCTGCGCGAGCGCGCCGAGGCGGATCGGGCGCTCGCTGCGGCGGGTGGCGAGGCCGGTGCCGTTTCCCCTGAGGAGGCGCAGGCGGACGCGGCGCTGCAATCCATGCTCGCCGCCGCCCTGCGCGCCGCCCGGTCCGGCGAT
>CAMLOC010000617.1 GCA_946481465.1 uncultured Shinella sp.
CGGGGCCGATCTCGGCGATGCGCACATCCGCCGGCCCGCCGTGCTTCTGCCAGGCATGGACGAGGAAGATGCCGAGCATCTCGCCGAAGAGCTGGCTGACCTCCGGCGCGGTGACGAAATCGCCGGCGGCGCCGAAGGGGTCGCGGGTGCGGTAGTAGCCGTGCTCCGGATCGGCAAGGCACAGGGCGAAGTAATCGGTGACGCTGATCGGGCCGTTGGTGCGGATCAGCGCCTTGATCTTGCGGGCGAGGGGCGTCGACATGGCGGCGTCCGTTCAGGCGCCGGCCGCGGCGGCCGGCCGGGCGCGCAGGATCGCCCAGAGGCCGAGGGCGAGCATCGGCAGCGAGAGCAGCATGCCCATGGTGAGCCAGCCGCCGAGGAGGTAGCCGAGCTGCGGGTCCGGTTCGCGGAAGAACTCGACCGTGATGCGCGACAGGGCGTAGCCCGAAACGAAGAGGCCGGTGACGAGGCCGGGGCGTTTCAGCGCGCCGAAGCGGTAGATGGCGAGGGCGAGCACGACGAGCAGCACGATGCCCTCAAGGCCCGCCTCGTAGAGCTGGCTTGGATGGCGGGCGAAGGGGCCGGCCTCCGGGAAGATCACCGCCCAGGGCGCGTCGGACAGGCGCCCCCAGAGCTCGCCGTTGACGAAATTGGCGATGCGGCCGAAGAACAGGCCGATCGGCACGACGGCGGCGACGATGTCGAAGAGGCTCCAGATCGCGATGCCGTTGCGTCTTGCGAAGAGGATCATGGCGAGCGTTGTGCCGGCAAGGCCGCCGTGGAAGGACATGCCGCCGTTCCACACCTGCAGGGCGCGCAGCGGATCGGCCGCGACATTCGGGAAATCGTAGAACAGGATATAGCCGATGCGGCCGCCGAGGATGATGCCGACGGCGGCCCAGACGAGGAAGTCGTCGAGCTGGGTGCGGTTCATCGGCGCCACGCCCGCCCAAAGGCGCGGCGTCTCGATCAGCCGGCGCGCATAGACCCAGCCCAGGAGGATGCCCACGACATAGGCGATGCCGTACCAGTGCACGGCGACCGGACCGATGGAGAAGGCGATCGGGTCGATCTCGGGGTAGGGCATGATGGCGAGGAGTTGGGCAAGGTTCGTCAAGACAAGCTCTTTTGCGTTTTCGGGCGGAAGATGGCGGTGCCTTGGGGCAGGGTCAAGGCGGTAAATCGCGTTTGGCGGCGGCGGGACGGCCCGAACCGGCGGCGATCCACCGGAATCCGCTTGCAAGCGGCGGCATCAGACCCTACCTCAGGGGCAAGACGCGGGCGCAGGCGCCCGAAAGGACCATCGACACCCGAGGAGGGCAGACCATGACCACCGGTGCGAACCGCATTCTCGACGACTTCGCCAAGCTGATGACCGATGCCGCCGGCGCCGCCCAGGGCGTGCGCAAGGAGGCCGAGACCGTGTTCCGCGCCCAGGCCGAGCGCTTCATCAACGGCATGGACCTCGTCAAGCGCGAGGAATTCGAGGCGGTGCGCGAAATGGCGGTCAAGGCGCGCGACGAGAACGATGCGCTTTTGAAGCGCATCGAGGCGCTGGAAGCCCGCCTCAACACGGGCGGCTGAGCCGTTCCGGCACAGGTTTTATCCGACAGGACTCGGTTGGCGTGATTCACCCCGCGCCAACCGTTTTTTTTAATAAAATTTTTACCCCTGTGGACACTTGCGAAAAGCTCTTTTCGAAGAGTCTCTTAAGCCTCCGACCTGAATCTTTTTCACAACCTCTGTCCACAACCGGGCGGAGAAAATGGCAGGCCGGGGGCTGGCGTCGTGACTCCGGCGTTATACACTGATTTTAAATGATGATTCGAGACAGGCAGCGCAAGCTTCGGGCAGGGTAAGTCGTCCAGATTGCGCAAGGTGCCGAGCAATCATTCAGTGTTGTATCCGGAGTACGGTTTGCCGCGTCGCGTGTGTGAGCACGATGCTGCATGCCTTCCGGCCTTGAAGGTGATGCATGAGCCTTATGGAATTGGATATCGGGCGTCAGTCCAACCCGGTCGACATGATCGAGTTCGTCGCGGCCAACAATGACTGGTCGTTCGAACGGTCCGGCGAGGACGAGATCGCGATGACGGTCGAGGGCAAGTGGACGGACTACCACGTCTCCTTCTCCTGGATGGAGGAGTTCGAGGCGCTGCACCTTGCCTGCGCCTTCGATATCAAGGTTCCCGAAAGCCGCGTCAACGAGGTGCATTGCCTGCTCTCGCATGTGAACGGCCAGGTGCTGATGGGGCATTTCGACCTGTGGCGCCGCGAGGATGTCGTGATCTTCCGCCAGTCGCTGCTGCTCGCCGGCGGGGCGGAGCCGACCAACAAGCAGGTCGAGGTGCTGCTGTCCAGCGCGCTGGAAGCCTGCGAGGCCTATTTCCAGGCCTTCCAGTTCGTCGTCTGGTCCGGCATGGACGCCCAGTCCGCCGTCGATGCCGTCCTGTTCGAGACGGTAGGAGAAGCCTGAGCATGGCGGTTGCAGGTTCTGGGCCCATCGTTCTCATCGGCGCCGGCAACATGGGCGGCGCCATGCTGGCCGGCTGGCTGAAAAGCGGCATTTGCGGCTCTTCCGTCATCGTCATCGATCCCGGCCCGCAGCCGGCCATGGCGAAGCTGATTGCCGACAACGGCGCGCGCCACGAGACGTCGGCGCCCGAGGGCGTGAAGGCCGGGGTGATCTTCGTCGCGGTCAAGCCGCAGGTGATCGACCAGGTCCTGCCGCCGCTGAAGGGGCTCGTCGGGCCGGAGACGGTCATCGTCTCGGTCGCCGCCGGCAAGACCATCGCCAATCTCGAAAGCCATCTCGGCGCGGCCGCCACCGTGCGCGCCATGCCGAACACGCCGGCCATGATCGGCCGCGGCGTCACGGGCGCCTTCGCCAATGCCCGCGTTTCGGCGGGCCAGCGCGATTTCGTGCATGCCCTCCTCAAGGTGAGCGGCCCGGTCGAGTGGGTCGCCTCCGAAGGCGATATCGACGCCGTCACGGCGGTCTCGGGCAGCGGCCCGGCCTATGTCTTCTATCTCGTCGAATGCATGGCGGAGGCAGGCCGTAAAGCCGGCCTGCCGGCGGACCTCGCCATGCGGCTCGCACGGGAAACCGTCGCGGGGGCTGGTGAACTGCTTCACCAGTCCCCCGACGACGCCAGCCGGCTGCGCCAGAACGTGACGTCGCCCGGCGGCACCACGGCTGCCGCGCTCTCGGTCCTCATGGCCGAGGACGGCATGCAGCCTCTCTTCGACAAGGCGATTGCCGCCGCCCGCAAACGCGCCGAGGAACTGGCGGGCTGATCTTTTCGGGCGC
>CAMLOC010000618.1 GCA_946481465.1 uncultured Shinella sp.
GGGTGACGAGGCGGCCGAAATCGTTGTTGTCCATGCCCATGGTGCGGCCGCTGTCATGGTTGAGGACCAGGGCGCCGAGGCCGACGGCGAGGATGCCGAGCAGGATATAGAGCCTCATGCCTCGCCGCGCTCCCGGGCCATGCGGGCGCGGCGGGTCTCGCGCCGCGGCTTGCGCTCGACGGTCTCGAGGCGGGCCGGCAGCTCGGCCATGATGGCGCGGCGCTGATCGGACGTATAGAGCGTCCAGCCGCCGATCTCGTCGCGCGTGCGGCCGCAGCCGAAGCAGTAGCCGGTCACCATGTCGATCGAACAGACGAGAATGCAGGGCGATTCCATCGCGGCTCCCGAAGATTGTTCTTCCTATATCGGCAGGTCAGAGCGCCAAGGCAAGGGCGAAGAGCACTGACATTTCCGCGAGCTGCTGCGTGGCGCCGATCGTATCGCCCGTATGCCCGCCGATCTTGCGCATGGCGATGCGGTTGAAGGCGAGGACGGCGGCGACGGCGAGGCCGAGCGCCAGCACGAGGGCAAGCACGCTGCCGTGCGGCAGGAGCAGGGCGGCGGCAAGGAGGAGGCCGCTGGTGAGCGCGACGACGGTTGCGCCGCCCTCCGGCTCGCCGACCGAGGCGGCGACGCCGCCCTGCCGGGCGGGCGGCAGCAGCGACCAGTGCCAGACCATGGCGGTGCGGCCGGCCGCGGCGACGGCGAGCAGCACCATGCCGAGGCCGGACGGGGTGAGCACGGCGGCAAGGGCCGATATGGCCGCGGCGCGCAGGCCGAAGGAGAGGATCAGCGCCACCGCGCCATAGGAGCCGACGCGGCTGTCCTTCATGATGGAAAGCGCGCTCTCCCGGTCCCGCCCGCCGCCGATGCCGTCGGCGCTGTCGGACAGGCCGTCCTCGTGCAGGGCGCCGGTGAGGAGCACCTGCACGGCGAGCGCGGCGAAGGCGATGAGAAGCGGCGGCGCATGGAGAGCCGAGAGCAGGGCGGCGAGCGCGGCGGCGGGCAGCACGATCAGCACGCCGGCGAGCGGGAAGGCCCGCACGGCGCGCGACAGCCGCCCGTCATGGCCGATGAAATGGCGCTGCGGCACCGGCACGCGCGAGAGGAAGGCGACCGCGCGGGCCGTGTCGTCGATATAGTCCTGGATGGCCAAATGAGTCCCCGTTCATGGAAAGGGGTGCCGTGCGGGTGGATCCTCGGGTCAAGCCCGAGGATGACGGAGGAGGGGGAGCATCGCGGTGCCTAAAGGACAGCGTCCAGTGCCCCGAACCTTCTCGCGGCCCTTGCCCGAGAGGCCTTGCAGCCCACGCCGCGCTGCTTTCGGGCGCGCCCGTTTCCCCACACTCCGTCATCCTCGGGCTTGACCCGAGGATCCACCTGCACGGCACGCCGCCAACGTCCCGCCGCAAAACGCGCTGGCCGCCGCCGCAAATGCGGTTGTCGGATTCGCGCCCTGCCTCTATTAGGAGACACCAAACACCCGCCTTTGAAAGCCGAAACTTAAGGAATTCCCCAAGATGAGTGCCAGCGGCCTGCCGTTCGATGATTTTCGTGAATTGCTGCGCAACCTGCCCGGTCCCGATTCGGCCGCGCTGGTGGCGGCGCGCGAGCGCGACCGCCAGCTGACCAAGCCGCCGGGCGCGCTCGGCCGGCTGGAGGAGATCGCCTTCTGGCTCGCCGCCTGGACCGGCCGTCCGCCGGCCGTGACGCGTCCGCTCGTCGCCATCTTCGCCGGCAACCACGGCGTCACCCAGCAAGGCATTACCCCCTATCCGTCCTCCGTCACCGCGCAGATGGTGGAGAATTTCGCGGCCGGGGGCGCGGCGATCAACCAGATCTGCGTGACGCACGACCTCGGCCTGAAGGTCTTCGACCTCGCGCTCGACTATCCGACCGCCGACATCACGCAGGAGGCGGCGCTGTCCGAGCGCGACTGCGCCGCGACCATGGCCTTCGGCATGGAGGCGGTCGCCGGCGGCACGGACCTCCTGTGCATCGGCGAGATGGGCATCGGCAACACGACGATTGCCGCGGCGATCAACCTGGCGCTCTACGGCGGCACGGCGGAGGAATGGGTCGGCCCCGGCACCGGCTCGGAAGGCGACGTGCTGCAGCGCAAGGTGGCGGCGGTGAAGAAGGCCGTGGACCTGCACGGGCCGCATCTTTCCGACCCGCTCGAAGTGCTGCGCCGCCTCGGCGGCCGCGAGATCGCCGCCATGGCCGGCGCGATCCTCGCCGCGCGCATGCAGAAGATCCCCGTCATCCTCGACGGCTATGTGGCGACGGCGGCCGGCGCGATCCTGCGCGCGGCCAATCCGGCGGCGCTCGACCATTGCCTGATCGGCCATGTCTCGGCCGAGCCGGGGCACCTCAAGTCGATCGAGAAGCTCGGCAAGACGCCGCTGCTGGCGCTCGGCATGCGGCTCGGCGAGGGCACCGGCGCGGCGCTTGCCGCCGGCATCGTCAAGGCGGCGGCCGCCTGCCATTCGGGCATGGCGACCTTCGTTCAGGCGGGCGTCAGCAACCGGACGTAACCGGCGCCGGCAAAAAGCCTCAATGGCATGGATTGAGACCCCGAAACACGCCCGTCACACGGGCGTGTTTCATGAGAACTCCGAAACGGGATTGCGGGAATGGGCCAGGCACCAATCGAGAAGAAGACGGGCATCAGCCACCTGTTCGCGGCCGCGACCTATTCGGCGGCCGGCGCGCGGCGCCTGCTCGGCGAATCCGCCTTCCGCCACGAGCTGATCGCCTTCGGCGTCGCCATGGTGCTGTTCGCCGTCGTCGGCGCCTCGTTCTTCCAGTATGTCGCCATGGCGATCCTCTTCCTCCTGATGATCGCCTTCGAGGCGCTCAACACGGCGATCGAGGAGATCGTCGACCGCGTCTCGCCGGAAATCTCCGAGATGGGCAAGCATTCGAAGGACCTCGGCTCCTTCGCCGTCTTCTGCCTGATCATCGCCAATGCCGTCTATGCCGGCTATGTGGTGATTTCCAGCTTCATCTGAGGCGTGCCGTTGGACGCGGATCCTCGGGCTCGACCCGGGAATCCGCACGGCAAACGCCTCAGGCAAAACTCTTCCTGCGCGGGGCGACGGCCTGGGTCTCGGTGACGGCGGGCAGGCTTTGGAGCACGCGCTTGGCCGGCAGGATGGCGATGGCTTCGGTGCCTTCGCGCAGCCTGGATTTCAGAATGAACTCGCCATTGTGCTTGGCGAGGATCGCCTGGACGATGGGCAGGCCGAGGCCGGTGCCCTGCTCGGCGCTCTTGATGGCGATGGAGCCTTGGCCGAAGGCGGCAAGC
>CAMLOC010000619.1 GCA_946481465.1 uncultured Shinella sp.
GTGAACGCCCCGCCGTAGTTCTCGCAGATATAGCCGCGCGCTTCAGTGCCGTGCAATTCCACGCGGATCTTCACGCCGCGCGGAATGACGGCGATCTCGCCGGGCCCGACGTCGATGATGCCGAACTCGGTCCAGAGCCGCAGCCCCCCCTGCTCCGGTACGAACAGCATCTCCCCGTCGGCATTGTAGAAATATTCGTCCTGCATGGAACGGGTGATCAGGTAGACATGCGCGCCCATGCCGGCGGAACTGCCGCAATCGCCGGCCGTCGTCAGCGTGCGTACGCCCTCGACGAAGCTCAGGGGGTGGGAGGGGATCGGCACCGGATCCCAGCGCAGCGGCCCGATCGGCAGATCCGCCTCCAGCGCCGGCGCCGTACGCCACCAGCCCGTGTCGGCCGGCTTGAACTCGTTCCAATGGGCGACGGTCGGGCGGATGCGATAAAGCCACGAACGCTCGTTGGTCTTGCGCGGCGCGGTGAAGGGCGAGCCGCTCAACTGCTCGGCATAAAGGCCGTATGCGCATCTCTGCGGTGAATTGCGGCCCATGGGAAGCGCGCCGGGCAAGGCTTCGGTCTCGAACCCGTTGCCGAAGCCCGACATGTAGCCGGCCGCGATCGCACTTTCACCTTTGCGGTCATCAGGACGTGCGTGTTGCGGACTGTCGACATTCATGGCTTTCCTCCCTAGTTTGGTTGCAGTCGTAACTGTCGAAAATGTAACCATCAATCGATGCAGAAGCTCATTCTGGAAGAATTCCTTCCCTATCGGATGAACCGCGCCGCGGCGGCGATTTCACGACGGTTCCGCGCGGTCTACGGGCCTCATCACGACCTGACGGTTCCTGAATGGCGGGTGCTGGCGACACTCGGCGAATTCGGGCACATGACGGCCAAGCAGATCGGCGTCCATTCCTCGATGCACAAGACCAAGGTCAGCCGCGCCGTCGCGGACCTGGAAAGCCGCCGGTGGCTGAGCCGCAGCCCGAACCCCGCCGATCGTCGCGAGGAGATCCTGTCGCTGACCACGCTCGGCCGGAACACTTACGGCGACATCATACCACGGGCGGTCGCTTTCGAGCGAATGATCCTCGAAAGGCTCGGGGCGGATGCCGAAGCCTTCCTGTCGGGGCTGGGTTCGCTGGAGGCGGAGCTCGCCGGCGGCCGGAACGACGTCGAAACATAGCGGATCGTCAGGCCGGCATTCGCGCGCGCAGGCGGAAGGCTCGATCCTGGCCGCGCCGCGATCATGAAGCTAGGATGCAGGATCGGCGCCCGGTATTGAGGAAAGATCACAAATGGCTCGCGACAGCGTCAATGACCTCGGCGTCTTCCTGGCGATCGCCCGGGAGGGCAGCTTCACAAGGGCCGCCGCGAAGCTCGGCGTCTCCCCCTCGGCGTTGAGCCACGCCGTAAGGCTGCTGGAAGAGCGCCTCGGCATACGGCTCCTGACCAGAACGACGCGGCGCGTGTCCCTCACCGAGGCCGGGGAGAAGCTCCTGAAGTCGATCCAGCCGCATTTCGACGGCATCGAGAACGCGCTCGGCCAACTGGCCGCGTTGCGTGACAAGCCCGCCGGCCTGGTTCGCATCACCGCCGGAGAGCACGCCGTGAACTCCATCCTGTGGCCGGCGATCCGCCGGCTGCTTCCCGATTATCCGGACATCAAGTTCGAGATCACCAGCGAGAATGCCCTGACCGACATCGTCGCCGAGCGCTACGATGCGGGCGTGCGCCTCGGCGAACAACTCGACGCCGACATGATCGCGGTGCGGATCAGTCCCGAGATGCGCATGGTGACGGTCGGCTCTCCCGACTATTTCGAGCGCTACGCCAGGCCGCAAACGCCGCAGGACCTGACGGCCCATGCCTGCATCAATCTTCGTCTCCCCACCTATGGCGGATACCTGGTCTGGGAGTTCGAGAAGGACGGCCGCGAAGTGAAGGTGCGTGTCGACGGACCGCTCGCCTTCAACACCTCCGAAATGGCGCTCCGGGCGGCGGTCGCCGGCGCCGGGCTGGGGCACGTCCTGGAGGATCATGCGATGGAGGACATCAAGGCCGGGCGCCTGATCCCGGTGCTGGAGGACTGGAGCCCGCCCTTTGCGGGCTATCACCTCTACTATCCGAGCCGCCGCCAGATGTCGCCGGCTTTCGCCGTCCTCGTCGAGGCTCTCCGCTATCGGGGGCCGTGAACCCCATTTGTGAATTTTTCTCAAGAACGCATGCGCGGTTGCCAGGCTAATCGCAGCTATCCGCCGGTGCTATTCCTGCTGTCGACAAGGCGGCGCGCGCCGCCGAACGGCTTTGGAGAAGCGACGGACCGCCGTCTTCCGCATCGCCGGAGCCATGTGAAAAGGAGATCACGATGCAAAAGCGCAAACTCGGAAGATCGGGCCCCGAAGTCTCGGCCATCGGCTTCGGCTGCATGGGGCTCACCTATGCCTATGGCTCCGCGATGGACCGCCGGGATGCGGTCACGCTCCTTCGCGCCGCCGTGGAGCGCGGGGTCACCTTCTTCGACACCGCAGAAGCCTATCTGAACGGCAACGAGGAATTCGTCGGGGAAGCGCTCGAGCCCTTCAAGATCCAGGTCGTCATCGCCACGAAATTCGGTTTCAAGAATGGTGACGTCGACCAGGGCATGGACAGCCGGCCGGAGAATATCCGGAAGGTCGCAGAAACATCGCTCAGGCGGCTGCGCGTCGACAGCCTCGACCTCTTCTACCAGCACCGCACCGACCCCGCCGTGCCGATCGAGGACGTCGCCGGCACGGTGAGGGACCTGATCGCCGAAGGCAAGGTCAGGCATTTCGGCCTGTCGGAGGCCGGCGTCGATACCATCCGGCGCGCCCACGCCGTCCAGCCCGTCACGGCGCTGCAGAGCGAATATTCGCTGTGGTGGCGGGAGCCCGAGGCGGAAATCCTGCCGCTGCTGGAGGAACTTGGCATCGGCTTCGTGCCCTTCGCCCCGCTCGGCAGGGGCTTCCTGACCGGGGCGATCGACGCCGGCACGACCTTCGCCAAGGACGACTTCCGCAACAGCGTTCCGCGCTTTGCCGAAGATGCCCGCAAGGCCAACCAGGCGCTCATCGACGCCATCGGCCTGATCGCCGACGGCAGGGGCGCGACCCGGGCCCAGATCGCGCTTGCCTGGCTCATCGCCCAAAAGCCCTGGATCGCGCCGATACCGGGAACGACGAAGCGTCACCGCCTGGAAGAGAATGTCGGTGGCGCCGCGGTGGACCTGACGCCGCAGGACCTCGCGCAAATCCGCGCCGCGCTGGACGGTATCGAGGTCCAGGGCGCGC
>CAMLOC010000620.1 GCA_946481465.1 uncultured Shinella sp.
AGGCCGAAGCCGGTATGCGCAAGCCAGATGCCGACATAGGTCTTGGCCGGCACACCAAGGAAGGCACCCACGCCGTTGTAGAGCTTCAGCAGCGGGATCAGCGACATCTGCAACGGCACGACGAGCAGGCCGACGATGACGGCGATCAGGATCGCCCGGCCGGGGAACGGCATCCAGGCGAGCGCATAGGCGCAGAAGGCGGCGACGAGGATGGGGATGATGGTGGCGGGGATCGCCACCGTCAGCGAATTGATGAAGGACCTGCCGATGCCTTCCGCATTCAGCACCTCGCGGTAATTGTCGAGCGTGAAGCGCGGCGGGACGGAGGCGGTGTAGAAGATGCGCTGGCCGCGGCTGCCTTCCATCCTCGTCGGCGAAGCGATCTCGTAGCTGCCGTCCTCGTTGACGGTCAGCGACTGGCCGTCACCGATATCGGCGGTCGTGCCGGCCTCGAAGGCGGTCGGCTGCATGGGGCGGAAGCCGAAGGCGGAGACCTTCGCCTCGCCCTCCTCGATCAGCTTGCCCGCTATGACGAATTTGCCGTCGCGCTCGACCTGCGCTTCGGGCGCGGCGGCGCGACCGGTCATGTTCTGCGAGGATGTGGAAAGCGCGGTCCACCAACCGGAGACGGCGAGTTGGTCCTTGTCGCGCAGCGAAGAAATGAGCAGGCCGGCGGTCGGCAGGGTCCAGAGCGCGACGAGCAGCAGGACGGCGAGATGGACGGCGAAGACGAGCGGTGAACGGGACGAGGCGATCATCTCAGTGGCCCTCCATTTCCCTGGTGGCGTTGCGGATGTTCCAGATCATGATCGGGATGACGAGGATCATGATGACGACCGCGATGGACGCGCCGCGCCCAAAATCGCCGCCGCCGCGGAACATCCAGTCGAACATCAGGTTGGCCAGGACCTGCGTCTGCCATTGCCCGTTGGTCATGGCCAGCACGATGTCGAAGACCTTCAGGACGAGGATGGTGATCGTCGTCCAGACCACCGCGATCGTGCCCCAGATCTGCGGCACCATGATCTTGAAGAAAATCTGGAAGCCGTTGGCCCCGTCGATGACGGCGGCCTCGATCGTCTCTTCCGGAATGCCGCGCAGCGCCGCCGAGAGGATGACCATGGCGAACCCCGTCTGGATCCAGATCAGGATGACCATCAGGAAGAAATTGTTCCAGAAGGGAATGGTCATCCAGGCCTCGGGCGCGCCGCCGAAGGCGACGACGATGGCGTTGAGGATGCCGATCTGCTCGGAGCCTTCCGCACGGTAGTCGTAGACGAATTTCCAGATGACGGCGGCGCCGACGAAGGAGATCGCCATCGGCATGAAGATCAGCGTCTTGGCGATATTGCCCCACCAGATGCGGTCGGTCAGCGCGGCGACGATCAGGCCGAAAAAGGTGGAGAGCGCCGGCACCACCAGAAGCCAGAGGAAATTGTTGAAGATCGACTGGCGGAACTCGCCGTCGTTGATCATCCAGGAGAAATTGCTGAAGCCGACGAACTGCTGGCCGGTGCGGTCATGGAAGGCGAGCCGCACGGATTCGAAGACGGGATAGACGAGATAGACGGCGAGCGCCAACAGCGCGGGCGCCATGAACAGCCAGGGCCGGACCGCATTGGTGATGCGCAGGTTCTTCGAGGCCTGCGCGCCCGTCAGCCCCTTCGACGGGAACATCCGGTCGAGCAGCCAGTTCGTTCCGAAGAAATAGGCGGCGCAGGCGAGAACGCCCCCCACCATCGTGAAGACGGCAAATAACAGTTGCTGCATGGCGGCCCCTCCCCTTGAAACGGCCACGTCGAGCGCTCACGCGGAGCGCCCGCATGGTCCGGCTGCACTTCGGCATGCTTCAGGAAAACCGGCCGACGGCTGCCGGCCGGTTTGCCGGGATGTTACTTGATGGCGTCCCACGCCTTCTGGACGCCGCCGGCGACGTCGGCCGCGGACTTGCCGCCGACGAAATCGACCATGCCGGTCCAGAACGCGCCCGCGCCGATCTTGCCCGGCATCAGGTCCGAACCGTCGAAGCGGAAGGTGGTCGAATTGAGCAGGATCTCGCCCTGCTTCTTCATCGGCGCATTGGCATAGGCTTCCTTGTTGGCGCTCTTGTAGGGCGTCAGGAAGCTGGTCTGCGCCATCCAGACCTCGTGGGCGATCGGCGTCTTCAGGAACTCGATGAAGGCGCGCGCGGCCGGGGTGTCCCGGGTGATCATGGCGAGCGTGCCGGCGCCGAGGACAGGATTGCCGAGTTCCGGCTTGCTGGCATAGGGCGGCATGTAGAAGAAATCCGCATCCTCGCCGACGACCGTGCCTTCCGGGAAGAAGGACGGGATGAACGAGGCCTGGTGATGCAGGTAGCACTTCGGCGGGGAGGCGAAGAGGCCCTTCGGGCTGTCGCGGAAATCGGTGGAGGCGACCGCCGCCGCGCCGCCGTCGACAAACTTGTCGTTCTTGGCGAACCAGCCGAATTCATCGAGCGCGCCGACCACCGAGGCATCGGTGAAGGGGATCTCGTTCGTCACCCACTTGTCGTAGGTTTCCGGGGAAGCCGTGCGCAGCATCAGGTCTTCGACCCAGTCGGTCGCCGGCCAGCCGGTGGCGCCGCCCGAGCCGAGGCCGATGCACCAGGGCGTGCCGCCGTCGGCGACGATCTGCTCCGTCAGCGCCTTCAGGTCCTCCATGGTCTTGGGCACTTCGTAGCCGGCGTCCTCGAAGTTCTCCGGCACGTACCAGACGAGCGACTTCACGTCGATCTTGTAGGGGAAGGCGAAGAGCGCGGCATTGCCGTCCTTGCCCTTGTAGGTCGAAAGGTCGACCCAGGACTGGCCGGCCGCATAATTGTCGAGCAGCCATTGCTTCGTCTCGTCGCCGAGCGGGGTGAGGTAACCCTTGGAGGCGAGGTCGGCGATCAGGCCCGGCTGCGGCAGGATGGCGACGTCCGGCGGGCTGCCGGCCTGGGTGTCGATGACGATCTGCTGCTCGTAGTTCTCGGAGGAGGAATAGTTGATCTCGACGCCCGTCGCTTCGGTGAAATAGGCGTAGACGACCTTGAACAGCGCCTCGTCCTCCCCGCGCCAGGGACCGAAAATGGTCAGCGTCTGGCCCTTGAGGTCATTGGCCTTCTTGAAATCCTCGAAACTCTGCCAGTTGAACTTGGAATCCTCGCCCGGCTTGAATTTCAAGTCGGCCGCGGCAGCGCCGCCCGCCATCAAAAAAGCGAGCGCGGCCGTCATCAGCAATGTCTTTTTCACGAGATTTGCCTCCCTAGCAAACCCGCCCTCTCCCGGGGCAGGCATTCTCTAAAATAC
>CAMLOC010000621.1 GCA_946481465.1 uncultured Shinella sp.
GGGAACCGATCTGGAGGGCTCGGAGAAGCGGGTGACGACGGCCGGCGGCACGGTGACGGCGCGTGACGTCGTCTTCGCCACGGGCGGCTATACCGGGGCGCTGAATGCGCGGCTCAGGCGCGCCTTCCTGCCGATCGCCACCTATGTGATGGTCAGCGAGGAGGCGCCCGATCTCCTCGCTTCGGCCATCGCCACCCGCGACGCCATCGGCGACAACCGCCGGGCGGGCGACTATTACCGCCTTGTCGATGACGGCCGCCGACTGCTCTGGGGCGGGCGCATCACCACCCGCGCCGCCTCGACCGAGGGGCTGGTGCGCGAACTGCGTGCCGAGATGGTCGGCACCTATCCGCAGCTTGCCGGCCTCAGGACGGAGCTCGCCTGGTCGGGCCTCATGTCCTATGCCCGCCACCTGATGCCCCAGATCGGACGCATGGCCCCCGGCGTCTGGCACTGCACCGCCTTCGGCGGCCACGGCCTCAACACCACGGCGATCGGCGGCAAGGTCATCGCGGAGGCCATTCTGGGGGAAAGCGAGCGCTACAGGCTCTTCCAGCCTTTCGGCCTCGTCTGGGCCGGCGGCCTCGCGGGGCTGGCGGTGGCGCAACTGACCTACTGGAAACTGCAGGCGCAGGACTGGTGGCGCGAGCGCGCGGGCTGAGACGAGCGGTGGGTTGTCCGAACCGGGGTGTTGACTATCGCGGCGGCGACCCTTCCTTCTTCGGGCTGCACATCGCATAGAGGGGAAACCATGACCGACCACACCCGAACAGCGCTCATCGCCGGCGGCGCCGGCGGCATGGGAGCGGCGATCGCCGCGCGGCTTTCCGCCGACGGTTATGCCGTCGTCCTCGCGGATCTTGAATCCGAGCGCCTGACGGCGGCCGTGGAGGCGGTGCGGGCCGCGGGCGGCGCGGCGCTCGCGGTGCCGCTCGACATGCGCAAGGTTGCCTCCTGCGCCGCTGCCGTCGAGACGGCGCTCGCCTGGCGCGGGCGCCTCGACGTCGTCGTCAACGCCGCCGGCGTGTGGCGCGAGGGCGCGGCCGGGACGATGACGGAGGAGGACTGGGACATCGTCCTCGACGTCAACCTCAAGGGGGCGTTCTTCCTCATCCAGGCCGCCATCCCGCATCTCGGGGCCGGCGCCTCCATCGTCAACATTGCCTCGGATGCCGGCCTCGTCGGCAACAACAGTGCGTCGATCTACTGCGCCTCGAAGGGCGGGCTGGTGCTGCTGACCAAGGCGCTGGCGCTGGAGCTCGCCCCACGCCGGATCCGTGTCAACGCCGTCTGCCCGGGCGACGTCGCGACGCCGATGATCGAGTTCCAGGCGGAGCGCTACGGCGGCGGCGACCCGGACGGCTACAAGGCGAAGCTCCTCTCCAACTACCCCCAGCAGGACGCGGCGCGCTTCATCCGACCGGAGGAGATCGCCCGCATGGTCGCCTATCTCTGCGAGCCGGACGCCGCGCCGATCACGGGAGCCGCCCTTTCCATCGATTTCGGCGTGACGGCCGGTTACTGAGGAGGGACGGATGCAGCGCAGGACGGCGATCATCACCGGGGCAGGGGCCGAGGACGGCATCGGTTTCGCCTGCGCCCGGAGCCTGGCGGAGGACGGCTACGCCGCCCATCTCGTGGCGACGAGCGAACGGATTTTCGCCCGCGCGGAGGCATTGCGGCGCGACGGCTTTTCCGCGACCGGGCATGTCTGCGACCTCACCGTCAAGGCCGAGGTCGAAGCGCTGCGACAGACGACGGGTCCGGCCGCGGTGCTCATCAACAATGCCGGCATGGGCAGCCTCGCGCAGCCGGCGCTGCAGCGGGATTTCGCCATGCTGGAGGAGGCGGACTGGGATCGCGGCATCTCCGTCACCCTCAAGACGGCGTTCCTTTCGACCCGCCTCTACCTGCCGGACATGCTGGCGGACGGTTACGGCCGCATCGTCAACGTGGCGTCGGTGACGGGACCCTATGTCGCCAATCCCGGAGAGACGGCCTATTCCGCCGCCAAGGCCGGCATGGTGGGCCTGACGCATGCGCTGGCGCTCGAGGCCGGCCCGCACGGCGTGACGATCAACGCCGTCGCGCCCGGCTGGATCGACACCGGCGCCTCGACGGAAGAAGAGCGCCGCGCCGCCATGGCGACGCCCTGCGGCCGCGCGGGCCGGCCGGACGAGGTGGCCGCCGCCGTCGCCTTCCTCGCCTCGCCGAAGGCGAGCTATATCAACGGCGCGGTGCTGGTCGTCGACGGCGGCAATATCCTCCAGGAACGAAAAGCCTGAGCCCGATCGACATCCAGCCCATGCCGGCGCGCGGATTTCGGTTTCGCCGCGCCGCCGTTTTGACCATAGTGACCACACCCCAACGGGCGCCGCAGGCGCCAAGACCGGAAGGCTTTCCATGACCTATCCCTGGCCCGAGGCCGGCACGCGGCTCGAAGACGTCCCCACCCCCATGCCCGTCATCGACGAGGAGCGGCTTTCCGCCAACATCGCCCGCGCCCAGGCCTATTTCGACGGCCACGGCAAGGCCTTCCGCCCGCATATCAAGACCCACAAGATCGTTGCGGTCGCGAAGGCGCAGCGGGCGGCCGGCGCCGTCGGCCTCAATTGCCAGAAGATCAGCGAGGCCGAGGTCTTCGCCGATGCCGGCTTCGAGGACATCCTGATCACCTACAACATTCTCGGTGCGGCAAAGCTGAAGCGCCTGCGCGCGCTGCGCGAGCGGGTGCCGCGCCTTGCCGTGGTCGCCGACAGCACCACGACCGTGGACGGGCTTGCCGGCGCCTTCGATGCCGCCCGCCCGCTGACCGTGCTCGTCGAATGCGATACGGGCGGACGTCGCTGCGGCGTGCAGACGCCGGAGGCGGCGGCGGAACTGGCGGCCCGGATATCCGCCGCGCCCGCCCTCCGCTTCGGCGGCATCCTCACCTATCCCGCGGCGGGCGGCGCCGAGGCGGTGGAGACCTTCATGGCCGGGACCATGGCCCTGCTGGCGGCAAGGGGCATCGATTGCCCGGTGCGCTCCAGCGGCGGTTCGCCGGACCTGTGGAAAGCCCACCTCGTGCCCTCCGCCACGGAGCACCGCGCGGGAACCTATGTCTACAACGACCGCAGCATGGTGCGCGCCGGCCATTGCACGCGGCAGGACCTTGCCATGCACATCCTTGCGACCGTCGTCTCGCGCCCTGCGGAGGATCGCGCCGTGCTGGATGCCGGCTCCAAGGCGCTGACCTCGGACCTCCTCGGCTTCAGCGACTACGGCGCGATCGAGGGCCACGAGGGCGCCCGCGCCCTCGT
>CAMLOC010000622.1 GCA_946481465.1 uncultured Shinella sp.
CGCGCCGTTGAATGGGCAGCGCAGCAGGCTTTTGCAGGCGTCGGCTATCCCGAACTCGGCCTCGTCGTCGGAACGGTCATCAATCAGACCGGCCAGGCGATCGAAAGCATCTCCATCCTGCTGGCGGTCTTCCTGACGATCAGCGCCGCGGTGTCGATGTTCATGAACTGGTACAACGCTCATGTGACGCTGGTGACCCGATGACGACCCTTGCCATGAACAATGCTTATGTGACGCCAGAAATCCGGGGAGCGCAGAAGGCGCCGCCGCTCAAACGGCCGTCGGTTCTGAAGATGCTGTTCGGCGATCTCTTGAGCG
This sequence comes from uncultured Shinella sp., assembly GCA_946481465.1. The sequence continues at coordinate 319 of CAMLOC010000622.1, forward strand.
CCGGGCTTACGACCGGTGCCGTTCTGGTGATCCTGTCGCTGCTGCCAGCCCTCAGATGGGGCGCCTTCGACGCGACCTGGGCGGCGGATCCGGAATCCTGCCGTACGGGCGGGGCGTGCTGGGCCTTCATCGGCGCAAAACTGCGGTTCATCCTGTTCGGTCTCTACCCGCCGGAGGACCAATGGCGCCCGATGATCGTGATGGGGCTGATCCTCGCCATGGTTCTCGCCTCGCTGTCGCCGTCGCTTTGGGGGCGCAAGTTGATGGCCACCTGGATTTTGGCCGTCGCCGCCATGCTGGCGCTGATGTGGGGTGGTTTCGCCGGGCTTGACTTCATCCCCACATCGCAGTGGGGCGGCCTGCCGGTAACGCTGCTATTGGCGCTCCTGTCGCTCGGCCTCGGCTTTCCCTTCGCGATCTCCCTGGCGCTCGGGCGTCGATCCGCGCTGCCGGTGCCGCGCCTCCTCTCCGTCGGATTGATCGAGACGGTCCGCGGCCTTCCGCTCGTCGGGCTGCTCTTCGTCGCATCCATCCTGCTGCCCCTTCTCCTTCCGCCGAGCTGGACGATCGACAAGCTGGGCAGGACGCTTGCCGCGCTCACCGTGTTCGCGGCCGCCTATCTCGCCGAGGTCATCCGCGGGGGGCTTCAGGCCATTCCGAAAGGGCAGGTCGAGGCGGCAAAGGCGCTCGGCATTCCGCATTGGAAGGCCGTCCAGCATATCGTGCTGCCGCAGGCGATCCAGAAGGTCATCCCGCCACTGACCAACACGGCGATCGTTATGGTCAAGAACACCAGCCTGGTCATGATCGTCGGTGTCTTCGACATGCTGAGCGCCGGCCGGTCTGCCGCCATGGACCCGATCTGGCCGGCACCCTATGCCGAAGCCTACCTGTTCGTCGGCCTGATCTATTTCGCGATCTGCGTCGGCATTTCCTATTACGCGCGTTGGCTCGAGCTGCGCGTCAAGGCAAAGGATTACCGCTGATGTCGTTTTCCGAAACCGCCGGGAACGGCGACACCGCAATCACCATTCGAAACCTCGACAAGTGGTATGGCGCTTTCCATGTCCTGCGTGACGTGAGCCTCTCGGTGAAGACGGGCGAGCGCATTGTCATCTGCGGCCCTTCAGGTTCCGGGAAATCGACCCTCATACGCTGTGTCAACCGTCTCGATGAGCACCAGAGCGGTGATATCATCGTCAACGGTTTGACGCTGAACGACAGCCTGAAGAACATCGACGCCATACGCCGGGATGTCGGCATGGTCTTTCAGCATTTCAATCTCTTTCCGCATCTCTCGGTGCTGGAGAACTGCGCGCTTCCGCAGATTCTTTCGCGGGGAACGCCGCGCAAGCTGGCGGAGGAGCGCGGCATGGAATTCCTCGAGCGCGTGCGCATTCCCGAACAGGCCGGAAAATTTTCGGGCCAGTTGTCCGGCGGTCAGCAACAGCGCGTAGCGATCGCCCGGGCGCTTTGCATGAAGCCGAAGATCATGCTGTTCGACGAGCCGACATCGGCATTGGATCCGGAAATGGTGAAAGAGGTGCTCGACACCATGGTCCTGCTGGCGGAGGCGGGGATGACGATGATCGTCGTGACCCACGAGATGGGTTTTGCACGCCGCGTTGCCGACCGCGTCGTTTTCATGGATCAGGGCGCGATCGTCGAAAGCAATGTGCCGGACAAGTTTTTCGATGCGCCGAGCAACGAGCGCACCATGAATTTTCTCCGCCAGATTGTTCATTGACGCCTACGGCTCGGCTGCAGCACGCGCGATGTTGCCTGAGTTCCTCCTTTCCGGATCGAGCGAAGGAGAATTTCCGGCAGACAGATTGCTTGACATAAAAACTACGGGGTCAGCGGCTCGCTTCCGTTTAAGAGCTTAAACTGCTCCATTACGAAATCGGGGCGGGCGCCATAGCTGTCGGCAATGGAAGCAAGGCCGGCGTCCGCCGTATCCGCAAGGATGCCGGTCCTCACAAGGCAGGATGACAGGCCGGCGCCGGCAGCGCCGGCAATGTCGTGCTCGAGACTGTCGCCGATGCAGATGATTCGCCCTGCCGGCAAGCCTTTCAGAAGCGCTTGCGCATGCCGGTAGATCGCCGGATAAGGCTTGCCGAACCAGCGGACGGGGCCGCCGAGGTCTTCGTAGGCAAGCGCGATGCTGCCCGCCCCCGGCGCGACACCGCCGCCCTTCGCCAGCTTGTGACGATCGGGGTTGGTGCAATAGCACGGCACGCCGCGCCGTGCGGCCGGTTCGAGAAGCGTGCGGTAGCCCTCGAGCGGGATGCGCTCGGCCTCGCTGCCGGAAATGATCACGACATCGGCCAGCGCCGCGTCCTCGACCGTCTCGAAACCCAGCCGATCGGCAAGATTGCGGTCACCGCCGCTGGAAATGGTCAGGCAGCGCGTGCGATCGGTACGGCCCGCGGTTTCCGCGGCGAGGATGTCGTGGGCGACATCGCCGGAGGTCAGGAAGCGGTCGAAGCCCGCGCGGTCGAAGCCGAGCCTGACCAGCCGCTCGGCGTTGTAGTCGCCGCTGCGGCCGGAATTGGAAAGGATGATGATCGCCTTTCCAAGTGCCTTCAGGTGGAGCAGCGCCTCGTTGGCGCCGGGATAGGCATGGTCGTCATCCCTGAGCACGCCGAACTGGTCGATGAGAAAGCCATCATAGCGCTCTGCCAGCACGGCAAGGGTCGTGTATGGCGCGATACTCATGACCAGCGGGCCTTTCCGGCAAGAACCAGCGAGGCCGTGCCGACGGCCGCCTCCGCCGAGCGCGGCGGAAGGAACGGAACGCCGAGGGCCTTTTCACGCATGCGCGCCCAGGCCGGATTGACGGCGCCGCCGCCCACCGTGCGAACGGATCGAACGGGGGGACCGCCCAGATCGGTGAGACGGTCGTAGCCCGATTGCTCGATGGCCGTCATGCCTTCGAGAAGCGCCTGGAAGAACACAAGATCGTCTGCCGGACGCGGCT
>CAMLOC010000623.1 GCA_946481465.1 uncultured Shinella sp.
GGGCATCCCGCTCTCGCTGTTCGTGATGGGGCTGAAGCTGGTCGCCTGGGGGCTGACCGGGTCGGTGGCGCTCCTGTCGGACGGGCTGGAATCGAGCGTCAACGTGGTCGCGGCCATCGTCGCCTTCGCGGCGATCACCTATGCGGCCAAGCCCGCGGACAAGACGCATCCCTTCGGCCACCACAAGGCGGAATACCTTTCGGCCGTTCTGGAAGGCGTGCTGATCGTCGTGGCGGCGCTGCTCATCGTCGCCGAGGCGCTGCCGGCGGTATTCGCGCCGACACCCATGGAGGCGCCGGCTCTCGGCCTTGCCATCAACTTCCTCGCGGGCGTCATCAATGCGGCCTGGGCCTACGCGCTCATCCGCGCGGGAAAGCGCTATCGTTCACCGGCGCTGTCGGCGGATGGCCAGCATATCCTGTCCGACGTTGTCACATCGGTCGGCGTGCTCGTCGGCCTCGTCCTGGCGCTCGCCACCGGCTATGCCGTACTCGATCCGCTGCTGGCGGTGCTCGTGGCGCTGAACATCCTCTATCAGGGCTGGAAGGTCATCGCCCATTCGGTCGACGGGCTGATGGACCACGCGGTCGAGCCGGAGGAGGCCGAGGCCATCCAGGCGGCGATCGCCGCGCATGGCGCAGGCTCCCTCGGCGTGCACGACCTGAAGACGCGCAAGGCGGGGGCGGCGACCTTCGTCGACTTCCACCTCGTCGTGCCGGCGAAAATGCCTGTCGGCGAGGCGCATGATATCTGCGACCGCCTTGAGGATGCCATCCGCACCGTGCAGCCGGGCGCGCAGATCGCCATCCATGTCGAGCCCGAGACGGAAAAGGCGCATGGAATCCGGGTGAAGATCGAAGAGGTTCACAATGAGCAAGACTGACGTATCGGGATTGTCGCAGCTCGGCCAGGCGGTCGACCTGCCGTCCAGCCCGGAGACCGCCGTTCTGGAGAAGGTGCCGAGCAACCATGGAGGTACGGATTTCGTCGTGCGCTTCACGGCGCCGGAATTCACCTCGCTCTGCCCGATGACCGGCCAACCGGATTTCGCGCATATCGTCATCGACTACATCCCGGACGGCTGGCTGGTCGAATCGAAGTCGCTGAAGCTCTACCTGCATTCCTTCCGCAACCACGGCGCCTTCCACGAGGATTGCACCATCGACATCGCCAAGCGGCTGGTCGATCTCCTCCAGCCGAAATGGCTGCGCATCGGCGCCTACTGGTATCCGCGCGGCGGCATTCCGATCGATGTGTTCTGGCAGACGGGAGACGCGCCGAAGGGCGTGTGGATTCCGGACCAGGGCGTACAGCCCTATCGCGGCCGCGGTTGAGGCAAGGCGGCGGGGTTTCCGCCGCCTTTGAAATGTCAGCCGAAGGCGAGCACGAGGCCGGCCAGCGCCGTGACGGCACCGATGATGCGGGCCGCGATCGCGCCGCCCGAAAGGCGGGCGATGCCGAGGCCAAGGCCGATGCCGGCGATGTGCAGCAGAGCCGTGGCGGCGACGAAGCCGATGCCGAATTGCAGCGCGCCGGCCGAACCGAGCTCGCCGCCATGGGCATGGCCGTGGAAGAGCGCGAAGACGGCGACGATCGCCGCCGAGGCGACCATATCGAGTTTGACAGCCATCGCAACCAGCAGGCCGAGGGCGACGACGGAGGCGAGGATCGCCGGCTCGACGAAGGGCAGGTCGACGCCCGAAAGCGCAAGACCGAAGCCGACGGCCATGGTCGTGACGAACGCCGCCGGCACGCCCCACAATGCCTTGCCGCCGATCTGTGCCGCCCAGAGCCCGACGGCGACCATCACGAGAATATGGTCGAGGCCGAACAGCGGGTGCGAGAATCCGGCCATGAAGGAGCCGTGTTCGTCCGGGTTGAGATGGGCGAAGGCCGGCGCCGTCGTGACAAGGAGCGCGGCGAGCGCCAGCAAGATGTGTCTGATCATGGTGTCCCCTGTTCCGCCGGCCGGGGAGCAGCCGGCGCTTTCATCGATAGGCCCGCATCCTAGAAGTGGACACGATGCCAAGTCCATACGCAAATCGGGAAGGGCGGCGGCGCGCATTTACCCTGTTTTCCGGTGGCGCGGCGAGGCTCTATCGCCGCCTATCGGTTTTGTTGCATTGTCTTGGCCGGTGAGTCGCATTATCTGACAGCGACAGAGGACTATTGACGAGCAATCCGGAGACTTTGGATGAGCGACGAAGACGACAAGAAGACGGAACTGCCCCTGGGCAAGGAAACGGAGGCGAACCTTTTCAAGTCGCGTTCGATCTTCATCTACGGGCCGATCAACCAGGAACTGGCGCAGAAGGTCTGCTCGCAGCTCGTGGCGCTTGCCGCCGCCAGCGACGACGACATCCGTATCTACGTGAATTCGCCGGGCGGCCATGTCGAATCGGGCGATTCGATCCATGACATGATCAAGTTCATCAAGCCGAAGGTCTGGATGATCGGTACGGGCTGGGTCGCCTCCGCCGGTGCGCTGATCTATGTCGCCGCGCCCAAGGAACAGCGCCTTTGCCTGCCGAACACCCGCTTCCTGCTGCACCAACCGTCGGGCGGCACCCGCGGCATGGCCTCGGACATCGAGATCCAGGCGCGCGAGATCATCAAGATGAACGAGCGCCTGAACAAGATCTTCGCCGATGCCACCGGCCAGCCGATCGAGAAGATCGCCAAGGACACGGACCGCGACTACTGGCTCTCGGCCGAAGAGGCCAAGGGCTACGGCCTCGTCTCGCGCATCGTGACCTCGCAGGCGGATATCTGATCCGCGCTCGCCCCTCATCCCCCTGCCGGGACCTTCTCCCCGCAGGCGGGGAGAAGGGGCAGAGCGGTGAGCCCATCCTTCCTCTCCCCGCCCGCGGGGAGAGGATGCCGGCAGGCAGGTGAGGGGCCGCTTTGGCAAAAATCCCGCTCCCCGCTTGCCCTTTCACCCCTTCGCAGCTATAAGCCCCCTCATGTTGAAAGCCAGCGCCCACATCATCGAACGCGTTTCCCGCAGCAGCGCAGCTGTTCGCGAGCGTTCGCGCGGCTTCTCCTCGCTTCTTCTTCTCGGCCTTACGCGCGGTTGCCGGGTTCGCTGAGGAGCGCCCGGCGGCCGATCAGCCCGCCCGGCAATAGCTCCTCGTTTCACCCCATGCATTAATTCCGGTTCTGGCCGCCCACGGTCAGCATTCGCCGTCGCAAAATGCGCCCGCTTGCGCTAAGACGCTTTCGCGAATGCCGGGACGACGAAGAGAAGACGCGATGATTCTGAAGACCCATACTCCCAAGCAGGGCATGC
>CAMLOC010000624.1 GCA_946481465.1 uncultured Shinella sp.
CTCGCCGGACGAGATGATGATGCTCGGCCTTCCGGCCGACGCGCTCGTCGCCCGCCTTGGCCGTCTGCGCGTGGCCGACGACATGCCGCTCGCCATCGAGCGCGCCTGCATCTCGGCGGAATTCCTGCCGGATCCCCTGCAGGTGCAGGGCTCGCTCTATGCGGCGCTGGAAAAGCGCGGCTGCCGGCCGGTGCGCGCCGTCCAGCGCATCTCCGCCTACAACATGAAGGACCCGGACGCCGCCATGCTCGGCGTGCCGCCGGGCTCCGCCGGGCTCTCCATCGAGCGGGTCTCCTATCTGCGCTCCGGCCGGGTGGTCGAGTTCACCCGCTCCATCTATCGCGGCGACGCCTACGACTTCGTCGCCGAACTGACGCTTTCCGAGACGTGACCAACCGCGAAGGGACTTCCATGCAGACCAACATGCGCAAAGAGATCGACGAAATCCCGGACGCGGCGGCCCGCCTGCTCGCCAATTCCGCCAGCGCCATCACGGCCGCCGGCAGGGCGCTCCGGGAGCGCGATCCGCAGTTCTTCGTGACCGTCGCGCGCGGTTCCTCCGACCATGCCGCGCTCTTCCTGAAATATGCGATCGAGCTGACCGCCGGCCGGCCCGTCGCCTCGCTCGGCCCGTCGCTCGCCTCCATCTACGGCGCGAAGCTGAAGCTTTCCGGCGCGGCCGCCATCGCCATTTCCCAGTCCGGCAAGAGCCCCGACATCGTCGCCATGGCCGAAGGCGCGACGAAGGGCGGCGCGATCTCGATCGCGCTCACCAACACCCTGCCCTCGCCGCTGGCGGATGCCTGCACGCACTCGCTCGACCTCTCCGCCGGCCCGGAACTTTCCGTCGCCGCGACGAAATCCTACGTCAACTCCATCGTCGCCGGCCTTGCGGTGCTGGCCGAATGGACGGGCGATTCCGACCTCGACCGCGCCGTGAAGAACCTGCCGGAGCAGTTCGCCAAGGCCGTCGCGCTCGACTGGTCCGACCTTGCCGGCGACCTCAAGGACGCCCAGTCGCTCTACGTGCTTGGCCGCGGCCCGGGCCTTGCGATCGCCAGCGAGGCGGCGCTGAAGTTCAAGGAAACCTCCGGCATGCATGCCGAGGCCTATTCCTCGGCAGAAGTGCTGCACGGCCCGGTCGCCCTCGTCGGCCCGTCCTTCCCGGTCATCGCGCTTGCCGCGCGCGATGCGGCGGAAGCCTCGGTCACCGGCATGGCCGACAGCCTCGCCGACCGCGGCGCCTATGCTTGCGTCACCGCCGCCGGCGCGAAAAGCGCGCGAAAGCTCCCCTTCGTCGCCACCGGCCACCCGATCACCGATGCGCTGGCGCTCATCGTGCCGTTCTACGGCTTCGTCGAGGCCTGGTCGCGCGCCAAGGGGCTCGATCCCGACAAGCCGGTCAACCTGAAGAAAGTGACGGAAACCCGATGACAGCGCTCACCGCCCTTACCGGCGCCCGCATCTTCGACGGCGATCTGTGGCACGAGGACAGCGCGCTATTGATCGCGGACGGCAAGGTCGCCGCCATCGCGCCCCTTCGCGATGTGCCGTCCGACGCCCGCGCCGTGCCGATGGACGGGCTGTCGCTCGTTCCCGGCTTCATCGACCTGCAGGTCAACGGCGGCGGCGGCGTGCTGCTCAACGAGCAGCCGGACGTCGAGGGCATCCGCACGATCTGCGCCGCCCATGCCCGCTTCGGCACGACGGGCCTCCTGCCGACGCTGATCACCGACACTGTCGAGGTGACGACGCGAACCATCGCCGCCGGGCTTGCGGCACGGCAGGCGCAGGTCCCGGGCTTCCTCGGCCTCCATCTCGAAGGCCCGCACCTTTCGGTGGCCCGCAAGGGCGCGCACGACCCGAACCTCATCCGCCCGATGGAGGACGCCGACCTTGCCCGCACCGTCGAGGCACGAAAGGGCCTCGACGCGCTCCTGATGACGCTGGCGCCGGAAAACGCCACCAGCGACCAGATCGCCGCGCTCCATGCGGCGGGCGTCACCGTCAGCCTCGGCCATTCGGATTGCAGCTACCGGACCGCCGCCGCCGCCGTTTCGGCCGGCGCCAGCATGATGACCCATCTCTTCAACGCCATGAGCCCGCTCGGCCACCGCGAGCCCGGCATGGTCGGCGCGGCGCTCGATCTCGGCCATGTCAATGCCGGCCTGATCGCCGACGGCTTCCACGTCGATCCGGCCTCCATCGGCGTGGCGCTGCGCGCCAACCGGGGTCCCGGCCCCATCATCCTAGTCACCGACGCCATGTCGACCATCGGCACCGCCATGACGCGCTTCTTCCTCAACGGCCGCGAGATCTTTCGCGAGGGCGGGCGCCTGACGCTCGCCGACGGCACGCTCGCGGGCGCCGATATCGACATGGCCTCCTGCATCCGCTTCATGCGCGACCATGCCGGCATCGATCTGGAAGAGGCCCTGCGCATGGCCTCGCTCTACCCGGCCGAGGCGATCGGCATGACGGGCCGCAAGGGCCGCCTCACCCACGGCCACGACGCCGACTTCGCGGTCATCGACGGCGACGTCAATGTGATCTCGACCTGGATCGCCGGAACGCCGGTGTTCGCCGCCTGATGCCGGCGCCGCGGTTCTTGCGGGCCGCGGCGGAATCGGCTCTACCCCGTCGGATCATCTGACGTATCGATCCGGGAGCGCCCCATGCAATTGATCTTCGACGGCCACAACGACGTCCTGCTGCGCCTGTGGGAGCATGCCCGGAAAGGCGCCGACCCGGTCGCCGAATTCGTCGGGGGAACGGACAAGGGCCATATCGACGCCCCGCGCGCCAGGAAGGGCGGCCTTGCCGGCGGCTTCTGCGCCATGTTCATCCCGCCGGTGGAGGATTATCCGCCGCGCGAGGTCGACGAGAACGGCCATTACAATATCCGGATGGTCGGCCCGCGCGCCCATGCCGACGCGCTGGAGATCGCGCTCGAAATGGCCGATATCGCCGCCCGGCTGGAAGCGGCCGGCGGCCTTGCCATCTGCCGCTCCACGGCGGAAATCCGCACGGCCATGGAGGCCGGCCGCTTCGCCGCCGTGCTCCATATCGAAGGCTGCGAGCCGATCGCCGAAGACCTGTCGAACCTCGAGACCTTCTACGCGAACGGCCTGCGCTCGCTCGGCCCCGTCTGGAGCCGCCACAACCTGTTCGGCCACGGCGTGCCCTTCGCCTATCCCTCCTCGCCCGACACCGGCCCGGGCCTGACGGCTGCCGGCGTCGAGCTGGTGAAGGCCTGCGACCGGCTCGGCATCATGATCGACCTTGC
>CAMLOC010000625.1 GCA_946481465.1 uncultured Shinella sp.
CCCCCTTGTGGGGAGGGATTTAGGGAGGGGTCTTTACGCCCCGGCCTTGCGGTAGAGTGCGGCAAGCTGCGTGCGGGAGGACGGCAATTCCGGCACCACGACCAGCATCGTCACACGGCCGCGCTTGAAGGCGTTGAGGAACGGTTCGTAGTTCTGGAAGGCGACGCAGCCGTGCGAGCCCTTCTGGCCGCGCAGGAGGTTGGTGTGCGTCAGGAGGCCCGTGCGGTTCTTCGGGTCACGACCGTCGATCGACGTCATGCGGATCGCCTCGACGCCGTGGAAGCGCCGCTCGCGCATCTTCAGGCGGTAGATGCCGGCCGGGGTCGGCCCGGTCATCTTGACGTGCTCGTAGCGCGGATTGTCGCGCATCTTGCCGATGCCGGAATGGGCGCGCAGCTTCGTGCCGTCGGGCATGTAGACCGTCGCGTTGGAGACGTCGTAGATCGCGACCTTCGTGCCGCGGCCCGGCCAGCCGGTGCCGCTGCCGCCCTTGCTCTTGAAAAGGTCGCCGAACAGCGAGCGCTCGGGCTTGACGAGGGCGACGTCCTCCTTGTCCTTCGTGTCCTCGCGCCGGGTGCGGGCGACGGGCTTTTCCTCGACGGCCGGCTTTTCGATCGTCACCGTCTCCAGCGCGGGCTTTGCCTCCGGCAGCGGGATCTCGCCGAGGAGGTTTTCCTCCTCCTCCGCTTCCGGCTTCGGCATGACGAGGCCGAAGGGCTGGATGTCCTTGCGGGCGGAAACGTCCTCGACGAGCGCGGTCACCATGACCGGCTGGCCGGTGAGCCGCTTCTCGTCCTCGACGGAGCGCTCGGCGCGGGCGAAGGCCGCCTCGATCATCGCGGCCTTGGCCTTCTCGCGCTTGACGACGGCGGCAAGCTCGATGGAGATCCTGCGCTGGTGGGCGACCTGGATCGCCTCGGCCGTCAGTTGCTTCTGGCGCAATTCACTTTCCGAGGGCTGCGAGAGGCGCGAGAATTTCGCGACCTTCACCATGCGCTCGGCCTGTTCCGTCTTCCGCATGGCGGGCTTGCCGTGCAGCGAGGCGGTGATGATCTTCTTGCCTTCGGAAAGGGAGGATGCCGCTTCCTGCATGCTGCCCAGCGTCGAGACGAGGGCGAAGGCCGATCCCGCGACGACGCCACAGGCCAGGAATGCGCTGAGAAGGATGCCGCCGGACCGACCCCGACGGGATTTCGACGCGGAACGCGCGGAACTGTATACAGACGCCATGATACTCGTTACCCGATACTCGTTACTCGACGCGGCCGCGGAAAACACGCTCCGAAAGCCGTTACGCTTGCGGCAGGCGGCGGGACCACGCGTCCCGGGCTTCTGCCGAACGAGCAAAGAATGACGAAATATGGTAAGCAATTCCTAAACGGCGCCTCGCGTTTTTGAAGGAGTCCGCCGGACGGTCCTCAACATCCGGCAAGGCTGCCTGTCACGAGAATGCGGCGCTGGCGTGTCCGGGCCGCCCGTATCCCTAGAACTGGGGATGCCGGGCGAGCCAGTCGGTGGTCGCCTCGTAGCGCGCAGCGGCGGCCAGCACGTCGCCGTCGGCCCGCGGCCGGCCGACGATCTGGATGCCGGCGGGCAATCCGCCCGCGCCGAAACCGGCCGGCATGGCGGCGACCGGAAGGCCGGCCAGCGTCGGGCCGATCACCACCTCCATCCAGCGGTGATAGGTGTCCATCGCCTGCCCCGCGATCGCCTTCGGCCAGTCGAGCCCGGCTTCGAAGGGGAAGACCTGGGCGGAGGGCAGGACCAGGAAATCGTAGGTCTCGAACAGGCCCATGACATGGCGCAGCCAGTCGCTGCGGCCGAGCGAGGCGGCGTAGACCTCGGCCGCCGAAAGGCTATGGCCGTTCTCGATTTCCCAGATCATCTCCGGCTTCATGCGCGCGCGGCGGACCGGATCGGCATAATCGGCCGCCTGGCCGTTGGCGACGAGGAAATGGCGCAGCGTGCGCCAGATCTGCCAGAGCCGTGCCATGTCGAAGCCCGGCGGCACGTCCTCCACGCGGCATCCGAGCCGCCGGAAGACGTCGAGCGAGGCGCGGCACAGCTCCAGCACGCCGGGCTCGAAGGGAAGGTAGCCGCCAAAATCGCCGAGCCAGCCGATGCGGGCGCCGGAGAGATCCCGGTCGGCATCGAACGCAAGCCCTTCGCTGGCAAGCGACAGCGGGTCGCGCGGATCGTGGCCGGATTGCGTCGCCAGCAGGGCGGCGACGTCGGCGACATTGCGCCCCATCGGGCCGTTGACGGCAAGCTGGCCGAGGAAAAGCTCGGTGTTGAGCGAGGGCACCCGGCCGAAGGACGGGCGGAAGCCGACGACATTGTTGAAGGCGGCGGGATTGCGCAGCGAGCCCATCATGTCGCTGCCGTCGGCGACCGGCAGCAGCCGGGCCGCCAGCCCCGCCGCCGCACCGCCGGAGGAACCGCCGGCGCTCTTGCCCGTATCGTAGGGATTGCGCGTGACGCCGAAGACCGGGTTGTAGCTGTGCGAGCCGAGGCCCATTTCCGGTGCATTGGTCTTGCCGATGATGAGGGCGCCGGCCGCACGGATGCGCGCGACGTGGATATCGTCGTAGTCGGGCACGAAATCCGCGTAATTGGCCGAGCCGAACGAGCAGAGGATGCCCTTCGCCTCGGAAAGGTCCTTCACCGCGAAGGGCACACCGTGCAGCCAGCCGCGATACTCCCCCGCCGCAAGCGCCCGGTCCGCCTCCTCCGCCTCGGCCAGGAGCGCGTCCTCCGGGCGCAGGCTGACGATGGCGTTGAGGCGCGGATTGATCGCCCCGATGCGGGAAAGGTAGGCCGCCATGACGCTGCGGCAATCGAGCCGGCGCTCGGCGATGGCGGCGGAAAGGGCAAGGGCGGAAAGGTCGGTAATGTCCTGCAAGGTCGGCTCCGGCATTCGTCTTGCCACAGAGCTAGCAGGCGGAAGGAAGGAGCGCCAGCCCGGCCCTAGCCGAGGGGAACGCCCTGGCGGAAGGCGAGCGTGAAAAGCCCGACGGCGACGAGCGAGCCGAGCGTGCGCACATGGTTCCACATCGTCCAGACGTCGAGGTAGCGCTGCCAGAGGGCCGCCTGTTCGGCGCTGCCGGCAGGCGCGGCGGCCAGCGCATCGTTGAGCGGCACGTTGAAGACGATCGTCACGCCGAGGACGGCGAAAAGGAAGACGATGCCGCCCGTCGCGGCCATCGTGCCCCCCCCCCCCCCCCCCACGAAACCCCGGGAACCCCCAAACCCCCCGAGCCCCCCCGCCCCCCAAAAAG
>CAMLOC010000626.1 GCA_946481465.1 uncultured Shinella sp.
GAGGACGAGAAGGAAATCGACGCCGACGCCGTCTTCGCCAAGCTGAAGTCGCTGAAGTCGGCCACGCCCGACGAGGACGAAGACGACCGCTTCTGAGCGGTGAAACAAGGCTGTTCGCCTCTCCTTCGTCACGGTCAGGCTTGACCCGAGGATGACGATAGTGGGTGGGGCAAGGTTCCCCAAATATCCAAACCCGGCCTTGCGGCCGGGTTTTTTGTTGCTCACACGATCCGCCGGCCCGCCAGGACTTCTGCGATCTCGTCCAGGATGGCCGGGTCGTCGATGGTCGCCGGCATCTTCCAGTCGACCCGGTCGGCGATCTTCTGCATGGTGCCGCGCAGGATCTTTCCCGAGCGGGTTTTCGGCAGGCGCTTCACGCAGATCGCCGTCTTGAAGGCCGCGACCGGGCCGATGCGCTCGCGCACAAGACCAACGACCTCTTGCTCCACGACCGATGATTCACGTGAAACACCGCTCTTCAAAACGAGGAAGCCGGCCGGCAACTGGCCCTTCAGCGCATCGGCGACGCCGATGACGGCGCATTCGGCGACGTCGGGATGGCTGGCACAGACCTCTTCCATCGCGCCCGTCGAAAGACGGTGGCCGGCGACATTGATGATGTCGTCGGTGCGCGACATGATGAAGACATAGCCGTCCTCGTCGACATAGCCGGCATCGGCGGTCTTGTAGTAGCCGGAGAACTCCGAAAGGCAGGTCGAGCGGAACCGTTCGTCGGCATTCCAGAAGGTCGTCAGGCAACCCGGGGGGAGGGGCAGCTTGATGGCGATGTTGCCGAGCGTGCCGGGCGAAACCTCATGGCCGGCATCGTCCAGCACATGGAGTTCGTAGCCCGGCATGGGCACGGTGGGGGAGCCGTGCTTCACGGGCAGCTGGCCGAGACCGAGCGGATTGCCGACGATCGGCCAGCCCGTCTCCGTCTGCCACCAATGATCGATGGCCGGCACGCCGAGCACGGCTTCGGCCCAGCGGATCGTATCCGGATCGGCCCGCTCGCCGGCTAGGAACAGCGCGCGCAGGCTGGAAATGTCGTGCCGCTTGACGAAGGCGCCCTCCGGATCCTCCTTGCGGATGGCGCGGAAGGCCGTCGGGGCGGTGAAGAGCACCGAGACCTTGTAGTCCTCCACCACCCGCCAGAAGGCGCCGGCATCGGGCGTGCCGACCGGCTTGCCCTCGTAAAGCACCGTGGTGCTGCCGTTGAGGAGCGGCGCATAGACGATGTAGGAATGGCCGACGACCCAGCCGATATCCGACGCCGCCCAATAGACCTCGCCGCGCTCCACCCCATAGAAAGCCCCCATCGTCCAGGCGAGCGCGACCATATGGCCGCCATTGTCGCGGATGACGCCCTTGGGCTGACCGGTCGTGCCCGACGTATAGAGGATATAGAGCGGATCGGTGGCCGCCAGCGGCACGCAGGGGACGACGCGCCCGCCCTCCCGCGCCGCCGCAAGCGCCGGACCGAGATCGACGTCGCGCCCGGGCTTCAGCTCCGCCGCCAGTTCCGGCCGCTGCAGGACGAGGCAGCGCTCCGGCTTGTGCCCGGCAAGATCGATCGCCGCGTCAAGCAGCGGCTTGTAGGCAACGACGCGGCTGGGTTCGACGCCGCAGCTCGCGGTGACGACAAGCTTGGCGGTGGAATCGTCGATGCGCGCGGCAAGTTCGCTTGCGGCAAAACCGCCGAAGACCACCGAATGGATCGCGCCGATGCGCGCACAGGCCAGCATGGCGAAGATCGCCTCCGGGATCATCGGCATGTAGAGGATGACCCGGTCGCCCTTCTCCACGCCCTGATCGACCAGCACCGCCGCCATGGCGTTCACATGGGCGAGAAGTTCGCCGTAGCTGTAGCGCGCCTTGCGGCCGGTCACCGGGCTGTCATAGATCAGCGCGGCATCTTCGCCATGGCCCGCCGCCACATGCCGGTCGACGCAATTGTGACAGGTATTGCCGATCGCATCGGGAAACCAGCGCCCGTAGACGCCCTGCGCGGCGTCGAAGATCGCCGTCGGTTCGCTGAACCAGTCGATCGCCCGCGCCGCCTCGGCCCAATGACCGTTCCGGTCATTCTTCCACGCCCGATAGATCTCGGCATAGGTCTTGTGCATTGCATCCTCCATGTCCGGCCAGGAGACGGCCGGTTCCTCCGAAGGGAAGAATAGGAGAGGATGAGGCGTCGGGAAAGCCAGACCAAAGCCTCACGGGGCAATTTGCCCCTTGCGCGTCGTCAATCGGGAATGTCAGCGCGTTCCGAAGATCGCCGAGCCGACGCGCACGCCGGTCGCGCCGAAGCCGATGGCGACCTCGTAGTCGCCGGACATGCCCATCGACAGGCGGTCGAGATTGCAGCGTCCGGCGAGCTTTGCGAGCAGGGCGAAATGCGGTCCCGGATTCTCGTTTGCCGGCGGAATGCACATCAGCCCCTCGATGGTAAGGCCGAGCTCGTCGCGGCAGAAGGCGACGAAGGCGACCGTATCGTCGGGCGCAATGCCGGCCTTCTGCGGTTCGAGCCCCGTATTGACCTGGACATAGAGCCGCAGCGCGCGCCCCTGCCGCGCCATCTCGGCGGCAACCGCCCGGGCGATCTTCTCCCGGTCCACCGTCTCGATCACATCGAACAGCGCGACCGCCTCGGCCGCCTTGTTGGATTGCAGAGGGCCGATGAGATGAAGCTCGATGCCGGCCGTCTCGGCGCGCAGCGCGGGCCATTTGCCCTGGGCCTCCTGCACGCGGTTCTCGCCGAACACGCGCTGGCCGGCCGCAATCGCCGGGCGTATGGCATCGCCATCGAAGGTTTTGGAGACCGCCACCAGCGTCACCGCTTCGGGCCTGCGGCCGGCCTCGCCGGCGGCCTTGCTGATCCGGTTGCGAACGTCGTCAAGACGGTCCTGAAGGTCCATGGTCACTCTCCATCGGCATCTGGTTCCGGACCTAGCGAAATCGGCGCGGTTTGCCAAGCGCGCGCATGCCGCTTCTCTCCGCCCGGAGGCCGGAAAACTTGACGCTTCGGCGGTTTCATGATGAAGGTCTCGACACCATATTCGCATGGGCGCACCGCCCTCCAAGACTCCCAAAAGACTTCCGGAACATCAAAGACATGGCCACCGAACGTTACAATCCGCGCGACGCCGAACCCCGCTGGCAGGCAAAATGGAACGACGACAGCGTCTTCCTGACCAGGAACGACGATCCGCGCGAGAAGTACTACGTCCTCGAGATGTTCCCCTATCCGTCGGGCCGCATCCATATGGGCCATGTGC
>CAMLOC010000627.1 GCA_946481465.1 uncultured Shinella sp.
TCTTGCCGCCGTCTTCCGCCTTCAGGAAGCTTTCCATGACTTCCTTGCCCTTGGTGCGGGTGAAGTCGCCGGTCTGGCTGCGGACGATCTTCAGGTTGTCATGGCCGGCGAGGGCCTCTTCGAAGCCCTTCTTGCGGTCGATGGCCGGCGAGGAGCCGGTCGTGCCCTGAAGCTCGACGACGTTGCAAGGCTTGCCGGCGACCGTGTCGACCAGCCACTTGCCGGCGACGTTGCCTTCATGCACCAGGTCGGAGGTGACGGCGGTGAGGTAAAGGTCCTCCGGCGCGTCAATCGTGCGGTCAAGCAGGATGACCGGGATTTCCGCATCCTTGGCTTCCTGCAGCACTTCGTCCCAGCCCGTGGCGACGACAGGCGCGACGAGGATGGCGTCGACGCCCTGCGCGATGAAGGAGCGCAGCGCCTTGATCTGGTTTTCCTGCTTCTGCTGGGCATCGGCAAATTTCAGGTCGATGCCGCGCTGTTCTGCCTGCTGCTTGGTGAGCGTCGTCTCGGCGGCGCGCCAGCCGGATTCGGAACCGATCTGCGAGAAACCGACCGTCAGCTCGGCAGCGGATGCGGCGCTGAACATCGAGGCAGCAAGGATCGTGGCACTCGCGAGTGCAATTTTGAATTTCATGATGATCTCCCAAAGAAAGCTGCTCCTCAGCAGCGAGGGTAAAACATCATATTGTATTACTATTGTAAACCATCAAATTCGTTGCGCCGGAATTTTCTTTTGGGCAAAGGCGCGCGGCGTGTCGGCCGTTCGACAATTTCGTCGAGCCGTTTCAATGACTTGGATGGAAACAGGGGTTGCGCCTGACGCTAGTTTGCCGCGTGCCGCTCGCCTCTTGCGCGAATACCCCCAGGCCCCTTACTCCGCGGCCTATGTCGAGAAGCCGGCTGGTGTGGCGCAGAGCGCTTCGATGCGGTCGATCAGGGCGGCGGGGACGGTGACGCCGCCGGCCCTTGTCCGCGTCCTCGCCTCATGGCGGCGGTCGGAAGGGAGGCGCAAGCCGGCCTGCCGGCGCGCGTCGGCGAAGAATTCCTCTGCGGCGGCCTTCCAGTCGGAGGAGGGCGAGAGGGCGCGCGGGTCGAACGCCATGTAGAGCTGGCCGCCCGGCGGCGGCCCGCCGTCCGCGATGCCGAGGTCGGCCACCTTCCGGCTGGTCATTTCGCCGATCATCGGGCCGGCGATCAGCTCGACCATCATGGACAGGGCCGATCCCTTGTAGCCGCCGAACGGCAGGAGGGCGCCGTCGAGCGCAATAGCGGGGTCGGTCGTCGGGGCGCCGTCCTTCCCGATCGCCCAGCCTTCGGGAAGCGTCTCGCCCGCCTGCATCCGCAATTCGACCTCGCCTCTGGCGACGGCGCTCGTGGCGAAGTCGAAGATGTAGTGCCGTCCGTCCGCGCGCGGCCATCCGAAACCGATCGGGTTGGTGCCCATGAGGCGCTGTGTGCCGCCCCAGGGCGCGACGCTGCACTGCCCGACCACGAAGGTCCAGCAGACCAGGCCGGCCTCGACGAGAGGCTCCATGTCGGCCCAGAGGGCGGAGAAATGATGGCTGTTGCCGATCGCCATGGCTGCCATCCCGTTCGCCCGCGCCGCGGCGATCAGCGCCGACCGCCCGGCCTCGGAGGCCAGCGGAGCGAAGCCGCGGTCGCCGTCCACCCGTATCAGGCTCGGCGTCACCGCCGTGACCGAGGGCCGCGCGGCGCCATTGGCGCGCCCGCTGCGCAAGGCGGCGACATAGCCGGGCAGGCGGTAGATGCCGTGCGAGCGGCATTCGTCGGCCTCGGCCGCTTCAACGACCTTAGCGACGGCCTCCGCCTGTTCCGAAGATGCGCCGTTTGCCAGCAGGGCGCGACGGGACAAGCTGCCGACCTCGTCCAGTGTCATGACGATATCTGCCATCTTTCACACCAGGGGACGGGGCGCGGAGGAGCCGGTGACGGCGGCGTTCACGCAATCGGCCAGGCTGCCCAGCCGGACCGTGCGGCCGGAAAGGCCGGGGCCGTAATGGGCATATTTGCCGGAATTCGTCAGAACCGCCTTCGTTTGCGTGGGAAACAACGGCTCGGAGATCGAACACCAGCAGAGATCCGGCAGGACCTGGACGCCCGCGCCCCTGAGCAAAGCGAGCGTGCCGTCCTCTCTCGCCGCGCTGATGACATGGTGACCGGCGGTCACGATGACAGCGACATCCGGCTTGCGCTTGCGGCCGTCCAGCGCCGTCGTCAAAGCGGCGGCGAGGGCGCGACATTCCTCGAGGGAGGCATGGGGGCTGCCGATGGCGACAAGCTCGACGCTTTCGGGCCCGCCGTTCAGCATGTGCCAGGCCGCCTCCATCTCCGACCGCGAGATCGTCACGGTTTCGGCGCCTGGCGCGACCGGTCCGCCGGCCTCCGGCGTCACGTCTTCGACATGGAGCATCGGCGCTGCCGATGTCGTTCCGAAGGCGGCGCAGAGCGCCTTGAGGTCGTCACGCGAGGGGTTCAGGGGGGCAAGGCCTCGAAGCAGAGGGATGCAATCGGGCGCCTTCTTGCCGGCGAGATAGCCGATGAGCGGCCAGAAGGCATCGTCGATCCCGTCCGGCGCCTCGACCTCCAGCACGCGGCGCGGGCGCCGATGCGCGTCGAGATAGACGCCGGCTTCCGGCGCGCGCGCCGTCAGGGCGATGCACAGGTCGAGGAAGTCCGGGTGCTTCGCCGTGCGTGCGCCCAGCACCGTATTGGCGAAGATCACGGCGTTGGATTCCGCCCAGGCGATCGCTTCGCCGCTCTTCGGCGCACTGTCCAGCAGGTAGGGGGAACAGGTGAAGGTCGGCCTGCATCCCATGCGGACATAGGCGTCGGCAAGCCGGGCGGCGGGGTCGCCGAAGGAGGCCGGGATGCCTTGCGATTGCCAGTTCGCCCGATCGACCGAGATGGCGTTCATCGTCGTCGGGATTTTGACCTCGGCCCCCATGTCGGCCATCTTCTCGGCGAAGGTGAGATTGGCCGGGCTTGCATAGATGCAGCCGTCGATATGGCCCTGCGAGACGTCGACGAGGCGTGTCGCATCCTGCTGTGCCGCCATCGCGCAGATGATGCGCATGGCCTGCTGCGCCGCGATGCCGCCGCTTCCCGCCAGCAGCGCGCGGTCGGCGTCCGTCAGCTCGAGCGAGCCGGTCGCCGGAGGAAGAAGCGGCACCTCGATGCCGTCGCCCGAGATGGAGGAGGGGCCGATAGCCACGGTGCGTGCGGTCGATAGCGTGTTGAAGTCGGCGGCCGACAG
>CAMLOC010000628.1 GCA_946481465.1 uncultured Shinella sp.
CCGTTCGAGCCGGCCCGCGACGGCGACTGGCTCTACGGCCGCGGCGCCGGCGACATGAAGGCCGGTCTGGTCGCCTCGATCTTCGCCCTCGACGCCATCGCGGCGGCCGGGCTTTCCCTTCGCGGCGACGTCCAGGTGCAGTCGGTCGTGGAGGAGGAGATCACCGGCAACGGCGCCGCGACGCTCTTTGCCGCGGGCTTTACCGCCGATGCCGTCGTCAGCCCCGAGCCCACCGACGAACAGCTCGTGCGCGCCAATGCCGGCGTCATCAAGTTCCGGCTGGAGACGAGAGGCCGGCCGGCCCATCCCCGCGAGCCGGAATCGGGCCAGAGCGCCATCGACCTGATGATCCGCCTGATCGGCCATCTGCGCACCCTGGAGCGCAAGTGGATCGCCGAGCGCGAGGGCAAGCGCTGGTTCGGCGATCTCGCCAATCCGGTGGCGCTCACCATCGGCACGATCAACGGCGGCGACTGGATCGCCTCCATCCCCAGCGACTGCGTCGCGGAGGGCCGGATCGGCTTTTATCCGGGCGAGGACCCGCAGGCCCGTGCCGCGGAGGTCGAGGCCTTCCTCCGGCACGTCCAGGCGGAAGACAGCGCCCTTTCCGGCGAGGGCCTGGTGAGGCTCACCTGGGTCGGCGTCATGCATGCCGGATACGAGCTTGCCGAGGACGGCGCGGCCGAACGCACGCTGCGCGCCGCCCATGCCGCGACCCATGGCGGCGCGGACCTCCCCTCCTATGTCATGGCCTGCTATCTGGACGCCGCGGTGTTCTCCGTCCATGGCGACATCCCCTCGCTCGTCTACGGGCCGATCGCGGAGAACATCCACGGCATCGACGAGCGGGTGAGCCTGTCCTCGCTGAAGCGCGTCACGCAGACCCTCGCCCTCTTCGCCGCCGACTGGTGCGGGCTGGAAGAGGCCTAGCAGGACGGCCGCCGTCGATACCTGCCTTCCCTGATCGAGAATCATGCCGAGGCCGGTGGTCGTTCGGGACGCCGCCGCGCGCGCAGCGTGCCGGCCGTCTCCGGAAAACGGCTGGAGAAACAATAGTCTTCCAAGTCCGGTTGACTCTTTTTTGCACACTAGTATACAACTCGTAATGCGACTAAATGACCGCGGGAGGAGACGGCGGAAATGGCATTGCATCCCGACCGACTTCTGCCGGTGGAACCGGACGTCAGGGCGATCGCCCGACGCCTCTATGCGGGCGTGGCGGCGCTGCCGATCATTTCCCCGCACGGGCATACGGACCCCGCCTGGTATGCCGAGGATACGGCCTTCCCCGATCCGGCCGCGCTTTTCATCACGCCCGATCACTATGCGACGCGCATGCTCTATTCCCAGGGCGTGCGCCTTGAAGACCTCGGTGTGGCGCGGCGCGACGGAACGCCCTCCGTCACGGACGGCCGTCGCATCTGGCGGCTCTTCGCCGAGCATTTTCACCTGTTCGCCGGCACGCCGACGCGCCTCTGGTTCGAGCATTCGCTGGAACTCGTCTTCGGTATCGACGAGCGCCTGACGCCGAAGAATGCCGATGCGCTCTACGACCGGATCGCCGCGGCCATCGCCACCCCCGCCCTGCGCCCGCGCGCGCTCTACGATACGTTCGGCATCGAGGCGATCGCGACGACGGACGGCGCGCTCGACGATCTTGCCCACCACGATGCGGTCCGCCGCTCCGGCTGGCACGGCCGCGTCGTGCCGACCTATCGGCCGGATGCGGTGGTGGACCCCGAGGCGGCCGATTTCGCGGGCAACGTGGCGCGGTTCCTCGCCCTGGCGAGCGAGCCCGCGACCTGGGCCGGCTATCTTTCGGCCCATCGCGCACGGCGCGCCTTCTTCAAGGCGCATGGCGCGACGGCGTCCGACCATGGCCATCCCACCGCGCAGACGGCCGACCTGCCGACGGACGCGGCTGCCCTCCTGTTCGACAAGGTGCTGTCCGGCCGGGCGGACGCGGCGGAAGCCGAGGCCTTCCGCGGCCAGATGCTGACGGAAATGGCCCGCATGAGCCGCGACGACGATCTCGTCATGCAGCTCCATCCCGGCTCCTTCCGCAACCACAATCCCTCGCTCTTTGCCGCCTTCGGGCCGGACAAGGGCGCCGACATCCCGAAGGCGACGGATTACGTGCGGGCGCTGAAGCCGCTGCTCGATGCGGTCGGCAACGATCCGGCGCTGACGCTCATCCTCTTCACGCTCGACGAGAGCGCCTATTCGCGCGAACTCGCGCCGCTCGCCGGCCACTATCCGGCGCTCCGGCTCGGCCCTGCCTGGTGGTTCTTCGACAGCCCCGAGGGCATGCGCCGCTTCCGGGAGACGACGACGGAGACCTGCGGCTTCTACAACACGGTCGGCTTCAACGACGACACCCGCGCCTATCTGTCGATCCCCGCGCGACACGACATGGCGCGGCGGGTGGACTGCGCCTATCTCGCCCGCCTGGTGGCCGACCACCGCCTCGACGAGGACGAGGCGCACGACCTGGCCCGCGCGCTTGCCTACGGCCTCGCGAAGAAAGCCTATCGCCTATGAGATGAAGACGCCGGCCGCCGGGAGACGGCCGGCACAACCATGGAGGAGAACGAAATGCAGATCACACGCAGAACCTTCGTCGGCGGCGTCGCCGGCATGGCGGGCCTCGGCCTGCTTCCCGCCCGGGGCTGGTCGGCCCTTGCAGCCCCTGCCAATCCCGTCACGATCACCATCGTCGACGTCGCGGGCAACCTGGCGCTGACCCAGGGCATGTTCGAGAACTACGCGGCGGCCAAGCCCGAATGGGTATCGAGCTTCGCCTTTACCAAGGCGCCCGCCCCCGAGCTTCCCGCGAAGATCCAGGCGCAGCAGGCCGCCGGTCGGGTCGATATCGACCTGGTGCTGACCGGCACCGACGCGCTCTCCGCCGGCCTCGACCAGGGCCTTTGGGTCGATCTTTCCGCCCACAAGGCGGAACTGCCCGATCTCGCCTCGATCTACCTGCCGCAGGCCAACAAGATGCAGGCGCTCGCCAAGGACCAGGGCGTCGTGGTGACCTACTACCCCTCCGGCCCGCTGATCGAATACATGCCCGACCGCGTCGCCACGCCGCCGAAGTCGGCCGAAGAGCTTCTGGAATGGGCGAAGGCCAACCCGAACAAGTTCATCTATGCCCGCCCCGCCAATTCCGGCCCCGGCCGCACCTTCCTGATGGGCCTGCCGTACCTGCTCGGCGACAGCGATCCGCTCGATCCCGTCAACGGCTGGAGCAAGACCTGGGAATACCTGAAG
>CAMLOC010000629.1 GCA_946481465.1 uncultured Shinella sp.
CTGGCGCTCCAAGAAGCCGGTGATCTTCCGCAACACGCCGCAATGGTTCGTCTACATGGACAAGGAACTCGGTGACGGCACCACGCTGCGCTCGCGTTCGCTTTCGGCCATCGACGACACCCGCTTCGTGCCTGCCGCCGGCCAGAACCGCCTGCGCGCCATGATCGAAAGCCGCCCGGACTGGGTGCTGTCGCGCCAGCGCGCCTGGGGCGTGCCGATCGCCGTCTTCGCCGACGAGAACGGCGAGGTGCTCATCGATGACGCCGTCAATGCCCGCATCCTCGCGGCCTTCGAAGAGGAGGGCGCCGACGCCTGGTTCGCCGAAGGCGCGCGGGAGCGCTTCCTGGGCAACCGCGCCGGCGAAGGCTGGACGCAGGTCATGGACATCCTCGACGTCTGGTTCGATTCGGGCTCGACGCATACCTTCACGCTGGAAGACCGTCCGGACCTGAAATGGCCGGCCGACGTCTATCTCGAAGGGTCCGACCAGCATCGCGGCTGGTTCCACTCCTCGCTCTTGGAAAGCTGCGCGACGCGCGGCCGTGCGCCCTACAACGCCGTCGTCACCCATGGCTTCACCATGGACGAGAAGGGCGAGAAGATGTCGAAGTCGAAGGGCAACGTCGTCTCGCCGCAGGACGTGATGAAGGAATCGGGCGCCGATATCCTGCGCCTCTGGGTCATGACCACCGACTACTGGGAAGACCAGCGCCTCGGCAAGACGATCATCCAGACCAATATCGACGCCTACCGCAAGCTGCGCAACACGGTGCGCTGGATGCTGGGCACGCTGGCGCACGACACGGGCGAGGAGATCGCCCATGCCGACATGCCGGAGCTGGAAAAGCTGATGCTGCACCGGCTCTCGGAACTCGATGCGCTCGTGCGCGAAGGCTACGATGCCTTCGACTTCAAGAAGATCGCCCGCGCGCTGATCGATTTCTCGAATGTCGAGCTCTCGGCCTTCTACTTCGACGTCCGCAAGGACGCGCTCTACTGCGACGCGCCGTCCTCGCTGAAGCGCCGCGCCTCGCTCTGCGTCATCCGCAAGCTGTTCGAGTGCCTCGTCACCTGGCTCGCCCCCATGCTGCCCTTCACGATGGAAGAGGCATGGCTGTCGCGCAAGCCCGATGCCGTCTCGGTGCACCTGGAACAGTTCCCCGTCGTCCCGGCCGAATGGCGCAACGATGCGCTGGAAGCCAAGTGGGAAAAGATCCGTGCCGTGCGTTCGGTCGTCACCGGCGCGCTGGAAATCGAACGCCGCGAGAAGCGCATCGGCGCGTCGCTGGAGGCAGCTCCGGTCGTCTCCATCGCCGACCCGGAGCTTCTGAAGGCGCTCGAGGGCCAGGATTTTGCGGAAATCTGCATCACCTCGGCCATCACGCTCGCCGCAGGTGAAGGCCCGGCCGAGGCCTTCCGCCTCGCCGAGGTCGCCAGGGTCGCGGTCGAGCCGAAGCTGGCGGAAGGGCAGAAATGCGCCCGCTCCTGGCGCATCACGACGGATGTCGGGACCGATCCGGACTATCCGGACGTTTCGGCCCGCGATGCCGCGGCGCTGCGCGAGATCGGTTTTCGACGCGCCGCGTAAACGCCGCCACCCTGTTGACGGCCGGCGCTTTCCGGCCGTCGACGGATGCGGATGAATTGCGCTTGCGGCCGCGATCCGCTAATGCTGCCTGAAATTGGCCGGATTTTTCCGCCATGGGACGGCGGCCGTGCCCGGGCCTTGGGGCGCCGGCCCTGCTGGAAGGGTATTCATGGGAATGACGCGAAATATTCGGGTGCGTACCGGCCTGATCGGTCTCTTGGGCGCGAGCTTCGTTCTGACCGGCTGCATGGGGCCGACCTACGGCACGGGCAAGTCCGTCGGCGAACAGCTGGTGGAAGACGTCGGCAACGCCGTCATGATCCGTCCGGACAACAAGGAAGCCAAGAGCATCCGCTACCAGCCGCGCGGCGGCCTCGTCGTGCCGAAGGACGAGCTTGCGCTGACCACGCCGCAGCAGTCCGTTGCCGGCAAGGACAATCCGGAATGGCTGGAAAGCCCCGAGGACATGCGCGCGCGCCTGCGCACCGAGGCGGATGAGAACAGCAACAACACGAACTACCGTTCGCCGCTCGCCGCGCAAGGCACGACGAACCGCAAGCTTTCGGCCGCCGAACAGACGGCCGCCTATCGCGAGGCGCGCCGCCTGCAGATGGGCGCCTATGCCGACAAGCGCCGCTACCTGAGCGATCCGCCGCTGGATTACCGCCGCCTGCCCGAGGAGGCCCAGGCCGATCTCGGCGAGCCGGAAAAGGTGAAGGAGCGCCGCCGCAAGAAGGAAGCCAAGGCGGCCAAGCAGAGCGGTTCCGCCTGGTGGCCGTTCTAAGCCGATGACCCCCTATCGTATTCGTCCGGCGTCGGCCCTCGACGCCGCGACCATCCTGCGCTTCATCCGCGAACTGGCCGATTACGAGAAGGCCCTCGACGCGGTCGAGGCGACGGAAGAGACCATCGCCTCCTCGCTGTTCGGCGAAGGGTCCGTCACCCGCGCGGTGATCTGCGAGACGGCGGCGGGCGAGCCGGCCGGTTCCGCCATCTTCTTCAAGTCCTATTCCACCTGGCAGGCGAAGAACGGGCTCTACCTCGAGGACCTCTATGTAACGCCCGCCCATCGCGGCGCCGGCGTCGGCAAGATGCTCCTGCGCCATCTCGCGCGCATCGCGGTGGACGAGGGCTGCGGGCGCTTCGAATGGAGCGTGCTCGACTGGAACACCCCGGCCATCCGCGTCTATGACGCGCTCGGCGCCGAACCGCAGTCGGAATGGATCCGCTATCGGCTCGACGGCAACAGGCTGAAGATGTTCGCGGCGGGCTGATCAGCGCCGCTCGACAAAGAAATCCTTGAGGATCTCCGCGGCTTCCAGGCCGCTGATGCCGGAATAGACGTCCGGCGCGTGGTGGCAGGTCGGCTGGGCGAAGAAGCGCACGCCATTGTCCACCGCGCCGCCTTTCGGATCCTCCGCGCCGTAATAGAGCCGGCGGATGCGGGCGAAGGAGATGGCGGCGGCGCAGAGCGTGCAGGGTTCCAGCGTCACGTAGAGGTCGGCGCCCGTCAGGCGCTCCTGCCCGAGCTTGCGGGCAGCCTCGCGGATGACGGCGACTTCGGCATGGGCGGTCACGTCGTTCTCGGCGCGGGTGCGGTTTCCGGACTGCGCGATGACCACGCCGTCCTGCACCAGCACCGCCCCGACGGGCACTTCGCCGCGGCTCCCTGCGGCCCGGGCC
>CAMLOC010000630.1 GCA_946481465.1 uncultured Shinella sp.
CCACCCCCTCATCCGACCCTTCGGGCCACCTTCTCCCCGCGGGGGAGAAGGGAGAACGGCAACGGTTTCCTTCCATGTGCGATGGGCTGCCGGACGAGGGGCGATCCCTGCACCTCAGACCGACCGCGCCGCCCCGCCGTCGCAGCGGATGAGGCTGCCGGTGACGTAGCTGGCCGGCGCGCTGCACAGGAAGGCGGCGGTGGCGGCGAATTCCTCGACCGCGCCGTAGCGCCGGGCCGGGATCGCCCGTTCCGAGGCCGCGCGCACCTCCTCCACGCTCCTGCCGCTGTGCTCGGCGGCGGCGGCGTCGAGGCTCTTCAGCCGGTCCGTCATGATGCTGCCGGGCAGGAGCATGTTGCTGGTGATGCCGTATTGGGCGACCTCGCTCGCCAGCGTCTTCGACCAGCCGGCCAGCGCCGGGCGCAGCGTGTTGGACAGCGCCAGGCCGGGGATCGGCTCGATGACGCCGGAGGAGGCGACGGTGAGGATGCGGCCCCAGCGCTGCTCCTTCATGACGGGCAGCAGCCGGTTGGTGAGCGTGATGATGCGCAGCACCATGGACTGGAAGTAGCCGGCCAGTTTTTCCGGGCTCATGTCCTCGGTGGAGCCGGGCGTCGGCCCGCCGGAATTGTTGACGAGGATATCGACCCCGCCGAGCTTTTCCCGCACCGCCCGCACCAGCGTCTCGACGACGTCCTCGTCGCTGAGATCGGCCTGCACCCAGTCGGCCCGCCCGGGACCTTCCGCATTGATGGCCGCGCAATTCTTCGCCAGCGTCTCGACGCTGCGCCCGCACAGGAGGACATGGGCCCCCTCACGGGCGAGCGCTTCGGCAATGCCCTTGCCAAGGCCGCGGGAGGAGGCGAGGACGAGGGCGCGCTTGCCGGCAATTCCGAGATCCATCGTGGTCTGTCCTATGTTCGGGGCGTATCGGTGCGATAGGGCACCTTGCCCGGATTGAAGAGGTTTTTCGGGTCGAGCGCGGCCTTGATGGCCTGCGCCACCGCGCGGCGCGATGCATTGCCGTAGCTGAGATAGGCACGGCGCTTTTCCGTTCCCACCCCGTGCTCGGCGGAAAAGCTGCCGCCGAGCTCCGCGATGCCGGCATAGACCGCGTCCTCGATCGGCTCCTTGGAGCCCGGAGCGGAATAGCCATTGCCGATGACGGAAATGTGCAGGTTGCCGTCGGCGATATGGCCGTAGACATAGGCGTCCAGGCCGGGATCGACCGCTTTCAGCCGCTGCCGCAGCCCGGCGACATAGCCGTCGAGCGCGCCCGGCGGCACGGAGACGTCGAAGGACGGCGCGGCCGGGAAATGCCGGTACATGAACTCGCCGTCCTCGCGCAGCGCCCAGAAGCGTCGCGCCTGGTCGAGCGAGGCGGCGACGATGCCGCAGGTCAGCCCGTGTTCCTCCCAGAGCGCGGCAAGGCCGTCCTCCAGCGCCGCGCGGGCTTCCGCCTCGCTGCCGGCGGAGACCTCCATCAGCAGGATCGCCGGCGTATCGGCCTCCAGCCAGCCGAGGTCGAAGCCTTTTTCCGCCGCGCTGTCGCAGAGATAGCGCTGCCACATCAGTTCGGCGCCCTCGAGCTGCAAGGCGGGCCGGCCGCGGAAATGGGCGATGAGGGCGAGGGCGGCCGTGGCGTCCGGTACGCCGACGAGCGCGGTGGCGCGCATCGGGTTGAAGCTTTCGAGCTTCAGCACGGCGCGGGTGACGAAGCCGTAGGCGCCCTCCGAGCCGATGAGCAACTGCTTGATATCCGGCCCGGCGCTGACCTTCAGCACCCGCGTCAGGTCGCAAAACAGGTTGCCGTCCGGCATCACCGCCTCGATGCCCAGCACCTGATGGCGCATCACCCCGTTGCGGAAGGCGAGGATGCCGCCCGCATTGGTGGCGATCATGCCGCCGATGGTGGCGCTGCCGCGCGCGGCGATATCGATGCCGGGAATGAGGCCGGCCTCGGCCGTCGCCTCCTGCAAAGCCTGGAGCGTGACGCCGGCCCCGACCGTGACGGTGCGGGCGAGGGGATCGATGGCCTCGATCCGGTCGAGGCGGGCGGTGGAGAGGATGAGCTCGCCCGGCCGGCTGACGCCGCCGCCGACGAGCCCCGTGCGCCCGCCCTGCGGCACGACGGGCACGTCGTTCTTAATGCACCAGCGCACCACGGCGGCGGCCGCCTCGGGCGTTGCCGGCACGGCCATGGCGCCGGCGCCGAAATTGCCGGCATGCTCGCCGGGATGCCGGTCCGCCAGCCGGTCGCCGCCGATAAGGTGGAGCGCATCGCCGAAATCGTTCAAGTCGCGTTCGAGCGATCGGATAATCTCGGACATGTTCCCGTTTCCTCTGCCGATGGGCCGGCTCGAATGCGTAGTGCGGCGGGAGGGCGGAATCAAGCAGGCACGCGGCAGTGCGGGTGGCAATGGATTGACGTTTACGTTAAAGTCAATAAACTTCCGGCCCTGTCATCATGTCATGCGCAATGCAGGGAAAGTCTGTCGCAGAACGGCTCGACAAGACTTTCCGCATTTGTCATGACAGGCCGAACCGAGGGAATTGCCGCGGCTTTTGAGGGGTTGCGGGGTGGAGAGACGAATGAGCGAAGAAATGGAACTCCCCGAACGCGAAAGCATGGAATTCGACGTGGTGATCGTCGGCGCCGGTCCCGCGGGGCTTTCGGCGGCAATCCGGTTGAAGCAGGTCAATCCGGACCTCACCGTCGTCGTCCTGGAAAAGGGGTCCGAAGTCGGCGCCCATATTCTCTCCGGCGCCGTCGTCGATCCCATCGGCATCGACCGCCTCCTGCCCGACTGGCGCGCGGATGCCGACCATCCCTTCAAGACCGAGGTGACGGACGATCACTTCCTGTTCCTCGGCCCGGCCGGCTCGGTGCGCCTGCCGAACGCCTTCATGCCGCCCTTGATGAACAATCACGGCAACTACATCGTCTCGCTCGGCAATGTCTGTCGGTGGCTGGCGACCAAGGCGGAAGAGCTCGGCGTCGAGATCTATCCCGGCTTTGCCGCAACCGAGGTGCTCTACAACGACGAGGGCGCCGTCATCGGGGTCGCCACCGGCGACATGGGCATCGAGCGCAACGGCGAGCCCGGCCCGAACTATACCCGCGGCATGGCGCTCTTGGGAAAATACACGCTGATCTCGGAAGGCGTGCGCGGCTCGCTCGCCAAGCAACTCATCCAGAAATTCGATCTCCAGAAGGATCGCGAGCCGCAGAAATTCGGCATCGGCCTCAAGGAACTCTGGCAGGTCAAG
>CAMLOC010000631.1 GCA_946481465.1 uncultured Shinella sp.
CGTTGGTCTGGCCGGCGACCGTGACGTGATATTCCTGCATGGCCTGCAGCAGCGCGGACTGGGTGCGCGGCGAGGCGCGGTTGATCTCGTCGGCCATCAGCAACTGCGTGAAGATCGGGCCGGGCACGAAGCGGAAGGAACGCTTGCCGTTCTCGTCCTGGTCCATCACTTCCGAACCGAGGATATCCGAAGGCATCAGGTCCGGCGTGAACTGGATGCGGCTGGAGGAGAGGCCGAGCACGGTGCCGAGGGTGACGACGAGCTTGGTCTTGGCAAGGCCGGGCACGCCGACGAGCAGCGCATGGCCGCCCGACAGCACCGCGAGCATCGTCTGCTCGACCACGCTTTCCTGGCCGAAGATGACCTTTCCGACCTCGTTGCGGATGATCGCGATGTCGGAGAGGGCGCGTTCGGCGGCGGCGATCACCGCCTTCTCGTCCAGGCCTGCCTCGGGGGAATTCTGAACGCCCATGGGTCTCTCCACTACCGGTCCTAAAATCTTCGGCGAATCGTGGGCCTTGCCGCGTCCGCTTCATGGATAGAAAGCTTATTAGCTCACCCGTGGCTGACAAGCGGCCACGAAATGACTATCTCGTGAGAAATGGTGTATCCACCCTTTCTTCTCGCGGAGATAGGGTTCAACCGGGACGGAACAATGGCAACGGGCGAAATTCGCGAAAGCGGCGATGCGGCGGGACTGGCCGCGCTGATCGCGCGCGCGGGGGCGGAAACCGGCGGGCGCGGCCTGCCGCCGGTCGAGCGCTGGAACCCGCCGTTCTGCGGCGATATCGACATGGAGATCCGCGCCGACGGCACCTGGTTCTATCTGGGAACGCCGATCGGCCGCGCGCCGCTGGTGCGGCTTTTTTCCACGGTGCTGCGCAAGGACGAGGACGGCGGGACCTATCTGGTGACCCCCGTCGAGAAGGTCGGCATCCGCGTCGCCGACGCGCCGTTCCTTGCCGTCGAGATGAACGCGTGGGGCGAGGGGGAGGGGCAAACGCTCACCTTCCGCACCAATGTCGGCGACGTGGTGGAGGCGGGGCCGGATCACCCGCTGCGCTTCGTCGTCAAAGGCGAGAACAGCGAGCTGAAACCCTATCTTCTCGTGCGCGGCCGGCTGGAGGCGCTGGTCTCGCGGGCGATGATGTACGAACTGGTCGGGCTCGGCGAGACGATCGGGATCGACGGCGTCGACATGTTCGCGGTGCGCTCCGGCGGCGTGGTCTTCCCGATCATGCCGGCGGCCGAACTGGATGCGCTGTCGCGATGAGCTTTCCGCCCTATAGCGCCGCCGAATTCCGCCGCAGGGCGCTGGACCAGACGCTGACGCTCGGCGAGGAAAGCTGGCGCGAGCATGGCGACAGCCTGCTCAATCCCGGCGTCATCCCGCATCTGGAGGACATGAAACTGCGCGATGCGGCTGTGCTGATCCCCGTCGTCGACGACGGCGAGGAGGCGCGCGTCATCTTCACCCAGCGCACCGCCACGCTGCGCAAGCATTCCGGCCAGGTCGCCTTTCCGGGCGGCGCGGTGGACGACGCGGACGAGAATGTCGAGGCGGCGGCGATGCGCGAGGCGGAGGAGGAGATCAGCCTCGATCGCCGCTTCGTCGAGCCGGTCGGCCGGCTGCCGCAATACAAGGCGCTTTCGGGCTTTTCCATCACGCCGGTGCTGGCGGTGGTGCAGCCGGGTTTTGCGCTTGCGCCCAATCCGGCGGAGGTGGAAAAGGTCTTCGACGTGCCGCTCTCCTTCCTCATGGACCCGCGCAACCACGAGCGGGGCAGCGGCATCTGGCTCGGCGGCGAGCGGCATTATTATCGCATGCCCTATGAGGGGCATAATATCTGGGGCATCACCGCCGGCATCGTGCGGGTGATCTATGAAAGGCTTTATGCATGACGTCTGTTTCGGGCGAGGCGTGGTTCGCCGACCCGGCGCTCGTTCGCGTGCTGGCGCTCTTGAACGGCGAGGGCGGGGAGGCGCGCGTGGCCGGCGGGGCCGTGCGCAACAGCCTGATGGGCCTGCCGGTCGCCGATATCGACATCGCGACGACGCTTCGGCCCGATGAGGTGGTCGCGCGGGCGAAGGCGGCCGGCATCAAGGCGGTGCCGACGGGCATCGAGCACGGCACGGTGACGCTGGTCCTCGATGGAAAACCCTTCGAAGTGACGACGCTGCGCCGGGACGTCGCCACCGACGGCCGCCACGCGGAGGTGGCCTTCGGCACGGACTGGCGGATGGATGCCGAGCGGCGCGACCTGACGATCAACGCGCTCTACGCTACGGCTGACGGCACGGTCGTCGACCTCGTGAACGGCCTGCCGGATATCGAGAGCCGCACGGTGCGCTTCATCGGCGATGCGGCAACGCGCATTGCGGAGGATCACCTGCGCATCCTGCGCTTCTTCCGCTTCTTCGCGCTCTACGGCAGCGGGCGGCCGGATGCCGAGGGGCTGAAAGCCTGCGCCCGGGCGAAGGACACGCTTGCAAACCTCTCGGCGGAGCGGGTCTGGTCCGAGACGAAGAAGCTGCTCGCCGCGCCCGATCCGGGCCGCGCGCTGCTCTGGATGCGGCAGGCCGGCGTGCTGACGAAAATCCTGCCCGAGACGGAAAAGTGGGGCATCGACGCGATCCCCGGCCTGGTCGACGCCGAAAGGGCGTTCGACTGGACGCCGGACGCGTTGTTGCGCCTTGCCGCCATGGTGCCGCCGGACCGTGCGCGCCTGAAGGCGCTTGCCGAGCGCCTGCGGCTGTCGAAAGCGGAGGCGGCGGTGCTGGATCATTGGGCCGCCGCGCCCGAGATCGCCCCGAAGCTCGCGGAGACGGCCTTCGATCGGCTGCTCTACCGCAACGGCCCGCAGGGGCTGGCGATCCGGCTGAAGCTGGCGCTTGCCGCCGCCCGGGCGCGGGGCCTTGGCGATCCGGACGCGCTCGCCTTCGCCGGCCTCTGCCAGCGCCTCCTCGCCCGCGCCGGGAAATGGAAGAAGCCGACCTTCCCCCTCAACGGGGCCGATGTGCTGGCCGCGGGCGTCCCGGCCGGGCCGAAAGTCGGCGCGGTGCTCGGGACGATCGAAGAGGAATGGGTGGCGGGGAATTTCCGGAGCGACCGGGCGAAGCTGCTGGCGCGGTTGGAGGGTTTGGTTGCGGATTGAAGGCTTTTCGTAGGAGAGGGTGGGCGAGTTGCCCTGAAAACCCCCTGCTGCCGGCATCTCCCCCACAAGGGGCAGGGCGATCGCCTATGGCTGGAAACCCCTCCCTAAATACCT
>CAMLOC010000632.1 GCA_946481465.1 uncultured Shinella sp.
AATCCGCCATTTTCCGGTCAGTCGTCCAGCAAAGGCCGCTCCTCGCTATGTCGAAAGGCACGCCGGATACGCCGCGATAGATCGTCAGCGTCTGGGGTAGACCTTCGTAAAAGTCCCGATCATCCCCAACCAAGAACCTCGTCGGCGGGCCGCCGTCTATGAGAAGACCGAAGATAGTCTCCGCCCGCTCGTAATAATCTGCCTCGTCTGCCTCTCGTGGGTTAGGCATGAATTGGAAGCCAATTTTGCCACCAGTCCAGTTTTCATAAATCAAAGCCGCCAAGGCGTAAGGGCAACACGGTATGTTCAAATCAATCAGCGCCGACGTGAAGTATCCGGCGTCATGCACGCCACCCGGCGAGAGAGCGGCGGCGAGCCTGGCCAAGGCTTCCGGCGACATTCCAGCGTTGTCTCGGCACAATGCCGGCAAAGCTTCGAGGCCCACCCGTCTCCGCTCTTCCTCGAAGTCAAATTGCGGAGCGTACTCCCTCTGAATTTCTGCGCATAAGGATTTGGGGTCCTTGCTCATCCGCGCCCAGAACGTTTGATCGGGTTCAAGTCGTCGCTCTGCCATTAAGAACAGGGCCGTTAGCTCGGAAAGCCGCCTGCTTTCGGCCGTGTCAGTCATGCGCCACCGTGGCCCTTCGGCTTTGCCAGTCTCACCCCCGCGCCGCCGCCGTTCTCTGGAATGAAGGCCACTCCCGCGGCCTCAAGAGCTGATTGAATAGCCATCAGATTGTTGGCGACTGGGACCGAGCGGCCTGCTTCGAAATTTCTAACAGTTGAAAGTCCAACCTTTGCCTGCGCGGCCAAGTCGCTCTGCGATAGGTCAACGAGCCCTCGCGCCGCCCTGCACTGTTCCGGGGTCATGTGTTCTCCATACCTTATTTCGCTCACTATAACGAAAATCGTTTGACTTAGCTAGCGCCAACGTATTACGTTCAGGTTAACGAAAATCGTTATATAAGGAATTGAGCTGATGCCGAACGCCCCCGTTCCGGCCGCCGCCGGAGGCATGCCTAAATTCAACCGCTCGCAGATCATGAAAGCCGCATGGGCGCACTATCGCCGCGCCGTGGCCTACGTCGCCAGCAATCCCTACCTGCGCGGCACCATCGTCCGCTTCGGTGATTGCCTCAAGGCGGAATGGAAGCGCGCCAAAGCCCAGGTCGCCAAGGCGAAGCTGGATGCCGCTGTGGTCGCCCGCATCGACGCTCTGAAGGCCGAAATCCTCACCCTCGACTGCAAGCCCTTCGGCGTCCGCATCGGTGCCGAGCGCGCGGCCTTGTCGGCGGAACTCGCAACATTGGAGGTAGCGTAATGGAAAAGCCCACGTCGATTTATCTCCTGCTCGCCACCTATTGGCAGCGCATGGACGAACTCACCGAGGCCATACGGCGAACGGACGATGCCGAGCATGACACGCCGGAGCGCGAAGCAGCATTCGCCGCACAATTCGAAGTCGGCGGACGCGTGAGCGAAGCGGAACAGGCTATCGCCGCATTCCGTCCCGAACAGCCATACGAGGCCAAAATCAAAGCTGATTTCCTGCACCGCCTCGCCGCGGAAAATAACGGCACGCTGGAAGACGACGTGACGGCCGCTCTCCTCTCGTCCCTTCCTGGCCTCGTAGAGTGGAGGTCGCCCGCATGACGGAAGCACTCGCACGCCTCGGCGCCACCTTCGCCGCACTCATGGCCGACTACCGAGCCGCGCAGTCTCAGCTTGCCGCGCTCCAGCACGAAGCCGACCGCACCGCGGCCGATGCCGGCTTGGTCTACGGCTCCTCGGCATGGTCCGCACATCGCTTCGCCGTCACCGGCCGCACCGTGCACCACGTCAATGAGCTTTACGAGAAGCTGGAGGATCTGGCGCAGGCCATCGCGCCGATGCGCCCCGCCTGCTTCGCCGGCCTTCTCATTAAGGCCCGCGCTTACCATTTCAGCGGCAACCCTGCCGCCATCATCCCCGAAATCGAAGCCCTGGCGCTCGCCAGCAATCAGGAGGCCGCATAGATGACCACGACCCGTCGCACCTTCCTTGGCGGCCTCGCCGCCGCGTCGATCCCCTCTGGGGCTGCTGTCGCGGCAATCACCGCACAGGCGGAATTGGCTTCCGACCGTGTCGCGCGGCTCGGGGCCGAGCTTGCCGAAGCTCTCGACGAATATGCAGGCGGCAAGTTCCACGCCGTTGTGCAGCCGTCAAAGCGGTCTGGGACCCCTGTCGCTTTCGTCAGCAACAGGCGCCAGACCGCAAAGGAGCGGTACGCGTACCACCTCGCGGAACTGAAGAAGGCCGCCGAGGAAATGGACCCGCGCATCGGCTTTTGGCGCGTCTCGCCGCATGATGACGATGACGGCCATTGCGCGGTGCTGATCTCTGCGTTTCGCGTTTCCGGCCGATACGAGGGCGATGGCATCTACGAAGGCGCCGAAGAGCTGTGGAACGGTCGCCGGATCAAGTATCGGGTGACACTCCTTTCCGACCGGATCGATGACGAGCGCCTTTTCGAGGTGAAGACCCTATCGGGCGGCGACCGCCTCCAACTCATCGAGAGCCGCCTTGAAACCTATATCGGGAGGAAGCTGGCATGACCACGATCAGCAGACGCAACCTTCTCAAGCAGTCGCCGGCCGCCCTGGTCATTGCTGCAGCTCCAATCGGCGCCGCGGTTGCCGCCGTTCCGACCCAGACAGTGCAGGACGAAAATCCC
Source organism: uncultured Shinella sp. (assembly GCA_946481465.1). Next base: position 2,714 of record CAMLOC010000632.1, read on the forward strand.
GAGCTGCTGGCCACCTATGACCGCTTCCTCGCCGCCCGTGCGGAGGTTGCCGCGGCTGAGGACGCCCTTGAATGGCTCGTCGACGAATGGCGACACCTGTGGCCGCTGGCCCCGGAGGAAATCCTGGGATTTGCCAATGCGGATAATCACACCGCGGGCGCGGAGCGCGATATCGCCGGCCGCATCATCGTCCGAGATACCGGCGACATGGCCAAGCGGGCGACCCGCAAATGGCGGGAGCAGTATCCCAGGACCTGCTTCACCGTGCACGATCCGGACTGGTTTCAGGACGTTATCGACAGATGGAAAACACCGCGCGCCGGCAAGACCGAGAAGGCGCTCGCACGGAACCGCGCCGAGCAGGCTCGGGTACTCTCGGAATATCGCCACAAGCTCCAGCTCTGCGAAGAGTATCACGCCGAGACGGCTCGTCTGCTCGAAGCCTCTGGCGTCTATGACGTCAAGCAGCGGATCAAGACCGCCAAGGCTGAACTGGATCGGGCTTGCAGCGATGTTTCCTATGAGCCAGCTCACACC
>CAMLOC010000633.1 GCA_946481465.1 uncultured Shinella sp.
TCGATGGCGTGCCGCATGTCGCTGAGAGAGAATTGCGACATTGTGCGGCGCAAAAAGACAGGCAAACGAAAACGCCCTCCGGCGGAACCGGAGGGCGTTCGAAAAGGGACCGTTGAAGGTCGTTCGGCTTAGTTGGCAGCCTTGCGGGCGATATAGGGGATATCGCTGCGGCCGATGCCGAGGTCGCGCAGTTCCCGGTCCGACATACGGCCGAGTTCGCTGACGGTCTGACGGTACTTGCGCCAGTTGTTGAAAGAGCGTGCCAGGTTCATGTTCTTACCCCTTTCTTGGGCTTCCTACTGGGCGGCCGCTCGTCCTTGGCGCCGCCCCGATCTGATGGCTTGGACTATACGCTGCACTGCCGAAAAGAACAGCGCTGTTACAGCACGGCACCTATGCGTTTTGAGCATGTCAAGCGGAAATTTCGGCAAAATTCTGGCGAAAATCCGGGCTTTCGGCCACAAGAGTTAAGCCGCTATGCATCACGGGTTAGATGCGGTGCAAAAAACAACGCCCGCCGGGGGAGGAGATCCGGCGGGCGTTGCTGATATCGATTGGCAGCCTTGGGAGGAGGAGGGAGGGCCGCCAATCCTGTCGGGGACGTTGGGAGGAGGAGATCGTCGCCCGACCGATGAGACCTATATAGATCGTGCCCGCCTTGCGCGGAAGCGCGAGATGGGAATGGCACCTATGCGACTAATGCATGGATTATGCGATGCATCGACGGGGGTGCCCAGGTTTTGGGCGGAAAGGCTGATCTTTTCAGGGTGATTGGTGGCCTTCGGGCCGGCTGCCATGCGTCTGGCGCAAATAATAACGCCCGCTGGGGGAGGAGATCCAGCGGGCGTCACTAAGAGTGATTGGCAACTGGGAGGAGGAGTGTTGCCAATCGTATCGAAACGACACTTGGGAGGAGGAGTGCGTCGTTCCGAATTCCTGTCGATCCCCGTTTCCGGGGCTCGGGTCCTTCGGCATCATGCCAGGCGTTCGACCAGTCCGCCTTCCCGTTTCCCTGTCGCCCTACGTTACGCGGCGCCTTGATCTGCGGGCCGGATCGCTTCTGATCCGATGTCTGGACTATAGCCCCGTCCGTTGATTTTGTGCAGTGCAATATGAGCATGGATGATATGCGCCATCTGCATGTCCGAAACCACCGGTCAAAATCGGCCTTTCGTGGCCAGTTTTATCAGGGCATTCTTTATTTCCCGTTAATCTTGGTGGTCGCAGCCCCGTCTTCAAGGACGGGAACAGCCGATAAATGCTCTTTTTGCGGATTTTTGCTCCGATTGCGAATTTCCGGCCGCGTTGTATCGTTCCGTTGACAACGCCGGGAATCGGCAGGAAACGCGGCATTTTCCGAACGGAGCGGGAACGGATGTACAGGGGCAGGCTGGAGCGCGACCTCAAACACTGGACGGCACAGGGCCTGCTCGACGCCCCGACGGCCGGGCGCCTGCTGCAGGAATACGATTCCCGCCCCAGTTCCTTCAGCCTCGGGCGCGTGCTGATGATCATCGCGGCGCTTCTCGTCTCCGCCGCGGTGCTGCTGCTCGTCGCGGCCAACTGGGAGGCGATCCCGCGGCTCGTCCGGCTCGTCGGCATCGTCGGCCTGATCTGGGGCGCCTATCTTGCCGGCGCGGTGCTGGTCACCCGCGGTGCGGAGCGGCTGGCCGCCGCCTTCCTCGTCTTCGGCACGCTCGCCTTCGGCGGCGCGATCGCGCTGGTCGGGCAGATGTATCATCTGTCCGGCGATACGTTCCAGGCGATGCTCGTCTGGTTTGCCGGCGCGGTCGTCGCCGCCGCGCTCTTCCGTTCGGGCGCCGTCACGGCCATTGCCGGTTTCCTTGCCTTCGTCGTGTCCGGCGCCGACTGGACATCGTCCTACAATGCCGACGAGACCGTGCTGCTCTGGCTGATGCCGCTGATGGCGGTCATCGTCATCCTTCTGGTGCGCTATACCGGCGCGGCGCGGGTGCGCCATCTCGCCTATCTGCTGCTCGTCGCCTGGCTCGCCTTCATCTATGGCGAATACGAGACGCCTGCCACCGCCATCGCGATTGCCGGCTTCGGCGCCGTCGCCTATCTCCTTGCCGCCGTGCCGCAATCGCCGCTCCATGCGCTCGCCCGCAGCGCCGGCGCGGCGCCGGCCTTCTATTCCTACCTGGTGCTGGTGGTGGGCCTTCTCGTGCTGCATGCCGAGTTCGACGCTATGGCGAACCGCCTGGTCCTCGGCATCGTCGCGCTCGTCGCGGCCATCGCCGGCATCGCGCTGTCCGGCAAGGAGAACGGCGCGGTGCGCTATCTCGGCTATGCCACCTTCGCCGCCGAGACGCTCTATCTCGCCTCCGAGACGATCGGCTCGATCATCGGCACCTCCGGCTTCTTCCTGGTCTCCGGCCTTGTCGTGGCGCTGGTCGCCTGGGCGGTGATCGCGCTGGAGCGGCGCTTTTCCCGGGCTGCAACGAAGGCGGAGGCCTGACCATGACGACATTCCGCTCCTTCCGCGTGCCGCCGCTCGTCGCCGGCATCCTCGCCGCAGCGCTGCAAACCGCCGTGCTCGGCTACATGGTGGAAAGCCGCGCCTCGATCCTGCGCAGCGGCGCCGATATCAGGCTGAAGACGCTGCCGGTCGATCCGCGCGATCTCCTGCGCGGCGACTACGTCATCCTGTCCTATCCGATCTCGACCATCCCGAAGGCGATCGTCACCGGCGAGGCGCCGGCGGCGAGCGGCCGCGTGCGCCTGTCCGTGCGGCTAAAGCCCGGCGCGGACGGCCTGTGGACGGCAAGCGAGGCGCGGTTCGGCGATCTCGCGCCGGAGGAGGGCAGCGTCATCCTGCGCACGCTGCCCTTCGACTACTATTCCGCCGGCGACGGCGGCCTGCCCGAAACCCTCTTCGTCAGTTACGGCCTGGAGCGCTACTACGTGCCGGAAGGCGAGGGCAGGGTGCTGGAGGACGCCCGCAACCAGGAGGAGCTGGAGGTGGAGGCGCGCGTGAAGGATGGTACGCCGCAGATCGCCCGGCTCGTCCTTCGCGGCGAGCCCGTCTATGACGAGCCGCTCTATTGAGTGCAATGCCCGCAAACGGCTCATTTTTCCTTTGATCCGCCCGAAACGGGTGATATAGAGACGCCGCGCTCGGAAGGCGCCGCGGCGCGCGCATGCGCTGCCCGCGGCAAAGCGGTTTCTGAGACGCGGGTATGGTGAAATTGGTAGACACGCCAGATTTAGGTTCTGGTGCCGCAAGG
>CAMLOC010000634.1 GCA_946481465.1 uncultured Shinella sp.
AGCAGCATCAGGGTCGGCGAAACGACGCTCGACCTCGGCTATGCGCCGCAGGTCGCCGCCGGCGCGAAGACGGAACTCGGCATCCGCCCGGAATTCATCTCGCTGTCGCGCGAGGGCATGCCGGTCACGATCGGCAAGGTCGAGGATATCGGCCGGCAGAAGATCGTGCGCGCCGAATTCGCCGGCGGGTCGATCGCCATCGTCGTGCCCGAGGACGGCGAAATCCCGGCAGAACCGCGCATGACCTTCGATCCCGCGGCCATCAATATCTACGCCGATAGTTGGCGTGTCGGCAGGGAGGACTGACGATGAACAAGACCTGGAACAACAAGGCCTGGTTCATGGTCCTGCCGGTCCTGCTGCTCGTTGCCTTCTCCGCGGTGATCCCGCTGATGACGGTGGTGAACTATTCGGTGCAGGACACGTTCGGCAACAACCAGTTCTTCTGGAACGGCGTCGGCTGGTTCTCGGACGTCCTGGAATCCGACCGTTTCTGGCAGGCGCTCGGCCGCAACCTGCTGTTCTCCGGCATCATCCTTTCCATCGAGATCCCGCTCGGCATCCTGATCGCGCTCAACATGCCGAAGAAGGGGCTCGGCGTGCCGGTCTGCCTCGTCCTGATGGCGCTGCCGCTGCTCATTCCGTGGAACGTCGTCGGCACGATCTGGCAGGTCTTCGGCCGCGTCGATATCGGCCTGCTCGGCCGCGTGCTGCACACGCTCGGCTTCGACTACAACTACGTGAACGACGTCTTCGACGCCTGGCTGACCCTGATCGTCATGGACGTCTGGCACTGGACGAGCCTCGTCGTGCTGCTGTGCTATGCCGGCCTCGTCTCGATCCCGGAGGCCTATTACCAGGCCGCCAAGATCGACGGTGCCTCGCGCTGGGCCGTGTTCCGCTACATCCAGTTGCCGAAGATGAAGCGCGTGCTGCTCATCGCCTTCCTCTTACGCTTCATGGACAGTTTCATGATCTATACCGAGCCCTTCGTCGTCACCGGCGGCGGCCCCGGCAACTCGACGACGTTCCTGTCCATCGACCTCGTCAAGATGGCGATCGGCCAGTTCGACCTCGGCCCGGCCGCGGCCATGTCGATCATCTACTTCCTGATCATCCTCCTGCTGTCGTGGATCTTCTACACGGTCATGACCAGCAGCGACGAACAGGCGTGAGGGAGGAAACCATGACCGCAGAGGCAACCACCGCAAGCGCCGGCTCCAGGCGCAGCCTTTCCTGGCTCGTGCCGACGCTCTACATCGTCTTCCTGATGCTGCCGATCTACTGGCTCGTCAACATGAGCTTCAAGACGAACCAGGAGATCACCGGCGTCTTCTCGCTCTGGCCGCAGTCGCCGACGCTCCGGAACTATGCCGTGATCTTCACCGATCCGGCCTGGTATTCCGGCTATATCAACTCGATCCTCTATGTGGTGCTGAACACGGTCATCTCGGTCTCAGTCGCGCTGCCGGCGGCCTATGCCTTCTCGCGCTACCGCTTCCTCGGCGACAAGCACCTGTTCTTCTGGCTCCTGACCAACCGCATGGCGCCGCCGGCCGTTTTCGCGCTGCCGTTCTTCCAGCTCTATTCGGCCTTCGGCCTGATCGACACGCACATCGCCGTCGCCATCGCGCATTGCCTGTTCAACGTGCCGCTCGCCGTCTGGATCCTCGAAGGCTTCATGTCCGGCGTGCCGAAGGAGATCGACGAGACCGCCTATATCGACGGCTATTCGTTCCCGAAGTTCTTCGCCAAGATCTTCGTGCCGCTGATCGCCTCGGGCATCGGCGTCGCCGCGTTCTTCTGCTTCATGTTCTCATGGGTCGAACTCCTGATCGCCCGCACGCTGACGACGACGGACGCCAAGCCGATCGCCGCCACGATGACGCGCACGGTCTCGGCCTCGGGCATGGACTGGGGCGTGCTGGCCGCCGCGGGCGTGCTGACCATCATTCCCGGCGCGCTCGTCATCTATTTCGTCCGCAACTACATCGCCAAGGGTTTTGCCCTTGGCCGGGTTTGAAGGGGAGGGTCCGATGGCCGTTGTCGCAAGCCGCACCAATCGCTGGCCGGTGGCGCTCGCCGCCGTGCTCGTCGCCTATGCCGTCATCGTCGGCCTCCTCGTCGTGGCGGTTCCCGTCAAGGACGGCGCGCGCGACTGGTTCTCCTCGCTCGTCCCGGGCGGCTGGATGGCCTGGTCGTTCCCGACGGCCATGTTCTTCCTGACGATCTTCACGCTGATCGCGCTGATGGCGGTCTGGGAATATGCCCGTCCGGGCGGTTCCCCGCGCGTCGGCATCCTGCGCTTCGAGACGACCCGCGGCGACCGGCTTTTCGTGTCGCTGCTCGGCTCGGCGTTCATTCATCTCGCATGGCTGGGCCTCGGCGGGCCCAACCTGTGGTGGGCTCTTGCCTTGTCCGTGGTCTACGCCATCGGCGTTTTCCGCTTCGTGTGAGGCAAAGGAATGGGGGCCCCGGGGAGAATTTGGGGGCCTTCACGCATGCAATCGCAAAAACCCCAAGGGAGGATCGATATGCGAAAGCAACTTCTGACGACGACGGCAGTCCTGCTGCTGGCGTTCACCGGCTCCGCATTCGCGGACATGGATGCCGCCAAGAAATTCCTCGATGCGGAGATCGGCGACCTGTCGACGCTCGACCGCGCCGGCCAGGAATCCGAAATGCAGTGGTTCATCGATGCCGCGAAGCCCTTCGCCGGCATGGAGATCAAGGTCGTCTCCGAAACGATCACCACGCATGAATACGAATCCAAGGTTCTGGCACCGGCTTTCACCGCCATCACCGGCATCAAGATCACGCATGACCTGATCGGCGAAGGCGACGTCATCGAGAAGCTCCAGACGCAGATGCAGTCGGGCGAGAACATCTACGACGCCTATGTCAACGATTCGGACCTCATCGGCACCCATTGGCGCTACCAGCAGGCCCGTTCGCTGACCGACTTCATGGCGAACGAAGGCAAGGACGTCACCAACCCGACGCTCGACCTCGACGACTTCATCGGCAAGTCCTTCACGACGGCGCCGGACGGCAAGCTCTACCAGCTGCCCGACCAGCAGTTCGCGAACCTCTACTGGTTCCGCTACGACTGGTTCAACGACGAGAAGAACAAGGCCGACTTCAAGGCGAAGTACGGCTACGACCTCGGCGTGCCGGTCAACTGGTCGGCCTATGAGGACATCGCCGAGTTCTTCACCGGCCGCGAGATCGACGGCAAGAAGGTCTA
>CAMLOC010000635.1 GCA_946481465.1 uncultured Shinella sp.
CGCCTCCTTCGCGGAGGCGTGGATTGAAACTCGGCCTTGTCGACGTCGCTCTGGATCGCGGCGCCGTCGCCTCCTCACGGAGGCGTGGGTTGAAACGGCATGATGCAGAAGCGGCAGGAGACGCGGCTCATGGTCGTCTCCTTCGCGGAGACGCGGATTGAAACATCCCGGCGACACTGTTGCAGTTCTTCGGGGCTGCGGTCCAGGACGGCTATTCGGCAAGCCGCGGGGGCGTCGTGGCCGGAGGGTTCACTCCGCCGGCCCGGCGCTGCCTATTCCGCCCTCTCGCACACGGCGGCGAGCTTGTTGCCGTCGGGGTCGCGGATGAAGGCGGCGTAGAAATCCGCATGGAACGGCCGGAGGCCCGGCGCGCCTTCGTCCGTGCCGCCCGCGGCAAGCGCTGCGGCGTGGAAGGCGTCGACGGAGGCGCGGGTGGGGGCGACGAGCGCGACGGTCACGCCGTTGCCGAAGGTGGCGGGTTCGCGGTTGAACGGCTCCACCACCCAGAAGCGGCAGCGCACGTCGTCCTCCGCCGCATAGCCGATCTCGCCCGGCGCCTGCTTCTGCCGGGCATAGCCGAGCAGCGGCAGCACCGCGTCATAGAAGCGGCCGGCGCGGACAAGGTCGTTCGTGCCGACGGTGGCGTAGAGCAGCATCAGGCGCCCGCGTCCTCTTCCGCCGCCTCGTCCCTCGCCTTGCGGCCCTTGAAGCCCTTGGCGAGCAGGAACATCTCCACCGATTCGGCCCGCGAGGCGCCGGGCTTCACATGGATGACCTGCCGGAAATTCTGCTTGAGCATGTTGAGCAGCTCACGCTCCGTGCCGCCCTGGAAGGTCTTGGCCAGGAAATGGCCGCCCTCGGCCAGCACCTCGACGGCGAAATGCGCGGCGACCTCGCACAGATGCATGGTGCGCAGGTGGTCCGTCTGGCGATGGCCGGTCGTCGGCGCGGCCATGTCGGAGATGACGAGGTTGGGCGTGCCGCCGACCGCCTCGATGAGTTTTTGCGGCGCGTCGTCGTCCAGAAAGTCCATCTGGAGGATGGTGACGCCCGGCAGCGGGTCCATCTCCAGGAAGTCGATGGCCGCGACGCGCGGATCGGCATCGGTCGAACCCGTCACCTTGGCGGCGATCTGCGACCAGCTTCCGGGCGCCGCGCCAAGGTCGATGATGCGCCGCGCGCCGGCCAGGATATTGTGCTTCTCGTCGATCTCCAGGAGCTTGAACGCCGCGCGGGCGCGATAGCCTTCCAGCTTGGCGCGCTGCACATAGGGATCGTTGATATGGCGCTCTAGCCAGCGGCGCGAGGAAGCCTTCAGCTTGCCCTTCTTCACCTTCTGGCCGAGCTTGCGCCCGATGGGGGGCTTGGTCATGACGCCTGTCCTTCGGGCTTTGCCGGGTTGCGGGGGCCGCCGCGCTGGTTGCGGCGATGGCGACCGCGGCGCCAGACGCCGTCATCGGCCATCATGTCGGTGAGCAGGCCTTCGCGCAGGCCCCGGTCGGCCACGCGCATGCGGCGCGAGGGCCAGCGCTTGCGGATCGCCTCCAGGATGGCGCAGCCGGCAAGCACCAGGTCCGCCCGGTCCGGCCCGATGCAGGGATTGGCCGCACGGGCGGAGAAATCCCAGGACAGGAGCCGCGCCTGCATGGCCGTCACCTCGTCGTCCGAAAGCCAGACGCCGTCCACCCGGCGCCGGTCGTAGCGTGGCAGGTCGAGATGCACGCCGGCGAGCGTCGTCACCGTGCCCGACGTGCCGATGAGGTGGAAATCCTCCGGCGCCATGCGCGCGACATCGCCCGGGCAATCGAAGCCCGCCAGCATGGTCTCGACCTCCGACACCATGCCCGCGAAGCTCTCCGGCGTCACGTCGCGCCCGCCGTGGCGCTCGGACAGCGTGACGACGCCGACCGGCAGCGAGGTCCAGTGCGTGATGTGGTTGGCAAGCCGGCTGGAGCGGTTCTCGCCGATGCGGATGACCGCGATCTCCGAGGAGCCGCCGCCGATATCGAAGAGCACGACCGATTTCGCCTCGCGGCCGACCAGCGAGGAGCAGCCGGAAACCGCAAGCCGCGCCTCGGTCTCGCGGTTGATGATCTCGAGGTCGAGCCCCGTCTCCTGGCGCACCCGCTCCAGGAACGCCTCGCCGTTGGACGCCGCGCGGCAGGCCTCGGTGGCGATCAGCCGAGCGCGACGGATGTTGCGGTTCTTCAGCTTGGCCGCGCAAATCTTCAGCGCCTCGACGGAGCGGTCCATCGCCTCGTCGGAGAGCCGGCCGCTCGCCGCAAGCCCCTCGCCGAGCCGCACGATGCGCGAAAAGGCGTCGACGACGCGGAACTGGCCGGGCCGCGTCGGCTGGGCGATGAGGAGGCGGCAATTGTTGGTGCCGAGGTCGAGCGCGGCATAGAGCGGCGCGTCGTATCCCTCGCGCTCGGCCGGCCTTGGGGGAAAGTGCGCCTCGCGGCGCGATTCGGGGGCATGGGCGACGGACGGCACGTCCACGGCCTGTTCGGCCGCCGGATTGAGGACGACCGCCTCGACGGAAGCCGGCGCGGGGCGCACGCCCGCCTTCTTGCCGCGATGCTTGCGGCGGTTCCTGCGGCCTTCCGGCTGGCGCTGGTCGTCGCGGGAGGCTTCCCGCTGGCCGACGGGCGCGAGCGGGCGCACGTTCTCGCCGCCGGCACCCTTGCCGCGCCGACGACGCTTGTTCCTGCGCGCGGTATCGCCACCGTCGGTGGCCTTGGGGCGCTCAGCCGATCCGGACGAACCGGCCGCCTGGCCTGCGGACAGGGAAGCGGCAGAGGGACCTGTCGCGCCCTTCTGCTTGCCCTTGCGGCGGCGCGACCGCTTCGGCCGCCCCGCGTCATCCGCATCTCGCGCCCCGGAAACGGGCGGCTTCACGCCGCTGTCGGGGTCGTTCACGTTACTGCCTATGGCGCCGCGCAAAGCTTCAAAGCTGCAAGCAGGCGCTCTCTCGATCTTCGTTGCCGCGACATTACCAGCGCCCGGCCCGTTCGCCAAATTCTTTTTATGACGGGCCGGCGACACGCCGCGCCGGAAAACCGCTCAAGCCGGGCCCGATGCATTTTTCCCGAAAAAACCATTTGCATCTCGCCGCCGTTTGTTTATAAGCCCGCCTCACAGGCACCGGCCAAGCCGGCATCGCTCCTGCTGGGGAATAGTTCAACGGTAGAACGACGGACTCTGACTCCGTTAATCTTGGTTCGAATCCAGGTTCCCCAGCCA
>CAMLOC010000636.1 GCA_946481465.1 uncultured Shinella sp.
AGCCTTCCGCTTCGATGAGCGAGGCGACAGCGGCGCGGTCGCCGGCATCGGCCACCGTGACGCGCTTGGCATCGAGGTCGATCTCGACCTTGGCGGCGGGATAGGCGGAAAGCACGGCGCCGGTGATCGTCCGGGCGCAATGGCCGCAGGTCATGTCCGAAACGGTGAAGGCGAGGGGGGCGGTGTCACGCATGGGGGTCTCCTGATTTGCCCTGCCATGCTGGCACGTTCCCACATGGCAAGGTCAAGCCGCATTCGAGGCGAAAGAACGGACCGCTCCCTCAATCCAGCGTGAACCGCGCCAGACGGTCCTTGAGCAGCGCGATCGTCGGCACATCCGCATTGGCGAAGGCGAAGCGGAGATATCCGTCCTGCGCGCCGAAATAGCTGCCGGGCAGGCAGAGGATGCCGGCCTCCCGGGCAAGCTTCTCCGCCACGCGGGCGGAAGGCGCGTCGCCGAAGGGATGGCCGATGAAGGCGAAATAGGCGCCGACCGCGCCGACGCGCCAGGCCGGGACCCCGGCCATCGTGGACAGCAGCGCCTCCACCCGGCGCGCGATCTCCCGGCGGTTCTCCTCGCGCCAGTCGGCAAGCAGCGGCAGGGCCGTGGCGACGGCAGCCTGGGCGGAGCGGGGCGGGCAGATCTGCAGGTTGTCCAGGATTTTCGCCACCTGCTCGACCACGGCGGCGCCCGCGGTGATCGCGCCGAGGCGATGGCCGGGAATGCAGAAGGATTTCGAGAAGCTGTAGAGGCCGATCAGCGTGTCCTCCCAGCCCGGCCGGCCGAAGAGGTCGTGCGGCCGGCCCGCGCCCAGCGGCAGGAAGTCGCGATAGGTCTCGTCGAGGATGAGCCAGATGCCGCGCGCCGCGCACAGGTCGTAGATCTGCGCCAGAAGGGCGGGCGGGTAGACGGCCCCGGTCGGGTTGTTCGGCGAGACGAGCGCGACGGCGCGCACGTCCGGCGTGATCGCGGCGGCCAGCGCCTCCACATCGGGCAGGAAGCCGTCGGCGGGGTCGCAGGCGGCGAACCGGGTCCTGATGCCCAGCATGGCGAGCGTCGTTTCCTGGTTGAAGTAGTAGGGATCGGTCATCAGCACGGCATCGCCCGCCCCGGCCACCGCCATGGCGGCGCAGATGAAGGCCTGGTTGCAGCCGGACGTGACATGGATGTTGCCTGCGGCGATCGCCGCGCCGTAGGTCTCCGCCACATGCAGCGCATAGGCCGCGCGCAGGCTGTCCTCGCCCTCGATCGGCCCGTAGCCGGTATAGGCGCGCGAGGCGGCGTACTCGCCGAGCAGGCGCAGCATGTCGGGATGCGGCGGATAGCCGGGCACGGCCTGCGACAGGTCGATCATCGGGCCGCTGCGGCCGTCATAGGCCTTGCCCCAGGCGAAGACCGAGGGGATCGGCGGGGGTGCGAGGGTTTCGACGAGCGGGTTGAAGCGGGGCATGGTCGTTTCCGTGGCAGTCAGGCGCGGGTCTTGCGCTGGGGGTTGGAGGAAGGCCGGCGCTTGGCCGGGACGGCGGTCGGTTGATGGTTTTCTCCCGCCCGGCCGCCGCGGCCGCGCAGGACCAGGCGGGCGGAGGCCTGCGGCTCGGGCAGGCTCTCCTCGAGCGAGGCGAAGAGCCAGTCGATGAACACCCTGGCGATGGGCGTCTGGCGCACCGATTGCCGGCAGGCGACATAGAAGGCGTCGTTGGCCGGCACCGTCAGGTCGAAGGGCACGACGAGTTCGCCGCGGGCGATGAGATGGCTGGCGGTGATCGTGTCGCCGAGCGCCACGCCCTGGCCGTGCAGCGCCGCCTCGGTGGAAAGCCGGGCGTCGCTCATGAAATGCTGGCGCCCGCGCGCCATGTCTATCGCATCGGCCGCCGCCAGCCAGGTGTTCCACTCGCGCCCGTCGTCGCCGTGAAACAACGTGTGGTCGGCAAGGTCGCGCACCGAGCGCAGCGGCCGGCTGTTGAGCAGGCTGGGGCTGGCGACCGGAAAGAGCCGGAGGTTGGACCACAGCCGCGTCCAGCAGTCCGGCCAGTTGCCGTCGCCGTAGAGCACGCTGACATCGGTATCGAGCGAGCGCAGATTGTCCGGATCGTTGGAGGCGATCAGCGTGACGCGAACGCCGGGAAACTGGTCGGTGAAGGTGTTGAGCCGCGGGATGAGCCAGAGCGAGAGGAGGGCGGGCACGCAGGTGACGGTGAGGTCGCCGCGCGTCTCCGGCTGCTTCATCAGCGCCGTCGCCGCCGCGATCTCGCCGAAGGCATTGGTGACGGCCGGCAGCAGCAGCGCGCCCTGCGGCGTCAGCTTCAGCCGCTTGCCGCCACGCTCGAAAAGCGCGGTGCCGAGCGAAACCTCCAGCGCGCGGATCTGGTGGCTGACCGCACCGTGCGTCACGTTCAGTTCCCGCGCGGCAGCCGAGACCGCGCCGCGGCGGGCGGTCGCCTCGAAGGCGCGGAGCGGGTTGAGCGGCGGCAGGCGCGCGGCCATGGAGGCGGTTCCGGCTTATGTGAGTTTTTCTCACGCAAACCGCTACAACAATGTCAATTGCTTTTCCAGCCGTTTTGTTACGATACTGGAAGGAACGAGGGCAAAGCCCCGGGGGAACGTCATTTGGCTCGCTTCTGCTCCGGCCCCCGGTCTGCCCGCATTTCCGAAAGGTGAGGTAGGATCATGGCCGACAGCAAACTCGACGAACTCAAGGCGAAATACGGCGCAAGCCACGGCGGCGAGCTGTTCGACCCCGCCTTCCGCAAGGTCGCCGACAAGATCTTCACCAAGAGCGGCTCGCGCCTTGCGCCCTATGCCGGCGTGCCGACCTTCCTGTCCGCGCCCTACATGCCGGTCGACGCGGAGAACCCCGATTTCGGCAATCTCCAGGTCGCCATCACCGGCGTGCCGATGGATCTCGGCGTGACCAACCGTCCCGGCTCGCGCTTCGGGCCGCGCGCCATGCGCGCCATCGAACGTATCGGCCCCTACAATCACGTCCTCGACTGCGCCCCGGTGCAGGAACTGCGCGTGGCCGATATCGGCGACGTGCCCTTCCAGAGCCGCTACCGCCTGGAACTCAGCCATGACGACATCGAGAAGCGCTTCAACCAGATCGTCGATGCCGGCGTCATCCCGCTTGCCGTTGGCGGCGACCACTCGATCACCCATCCGATCATGAAGGCCGTCGGGAAGAAGCAGCCGCTCG
>CAMLOC010000637.1 GCA_946481465.1 uncultured Shinella sp.
GGCTGGCCGACCTTGATCTTGATACCGCCGATGCCGGCGGCAAGCGACCGGGCGATGGCCGCGCAGATTTCCTCCACGCTGGAGGACAGGAAGCCGCCCGAGGTGTTGTAGCAGGCAACGCCGTCACGATGGGCGCCGAGCAGCTTTGCCAGCGGCAGGCCGGCGCGCTTGGCCTTGAGGTCCCACAGGCAGATATCCATGGCGGCGATCGCCTGCGTGGCAATGCCGGACCGGCCGACGGAGGCACCCGCCCAGCAGAGCTTTTCCCACAGCCGCGCGATGTCGTTCGGGTCCTCGCCGATGAGGTTTTCCGCGATCTCGCAGGCATGGGCATAGAGGCCCGGCCCGCCCGCCCGCTTGGAATAGCTGAAGCCGAGGCCGCTATGGCCGGCTTCCGAGGTGATCTCGCAGAACAGGAACGCCACCTCGGTCAGCGGCTTTTGGCGGCCGGTGAGCACCTTGGCATCGCTGATCGGCCGGGCGAGCGGCAGGTAGGCGAGCGAGAGGGTAACGGAACGGATCGCGTCCTGCTTGGCCGGGCCGGCGGCAAAGCCTGCCTTCGGCGGCTGGGCGGGAATGACACGGGTATGGGGATCGAACATCGCTCGCCTCCTCAGTTGATGACGGGTTCCGGCGTCTTTCCGCCGAATTCGGTGCGCAGGAAATCGAAGTCGCAGCCCTTGTCGGCCTGTTCGATATGCTTGGTGAACATGAAGCCGTAGCCGCGCTCGTAGCGGGGTTCCGGCGCGCGCCAGGCGGCGCGGCGGGCGGCGATCTCCGCCTCGGGAACCAGCATGTCGAGGCGGCGCGCCGGGATATCGAGCTCGACGATGTCGCCGGTCTTCAGGAGGGCCAGCGGGCCGCCGACGAAGGCCTCGGGCGAGGCATGCAGCACACAGGCGCCGAAGCTGGTGCCCGACATGCGCGCATCCGAGATGCGCACCATGTCGCGCAAGCCCAGCTTCAGGAGCGCCTTCGGCATCGGGATCATGCCCCATTCCGGCATGCCCGGCCCGCCCTGCGGCCCCGCATTGCGCAGGACGAGCACCGTTTCCGGCGTCAAGGGATAGTCCGGATCGTCGATGATCTTCTTCAATTCGGGATAGCTGTCGGCGACGAGCGCCGGGCCGCGATGCCGATGGAACTTCGGATCGCAGGCCGCCGGCTTGATGACCGCGCCGTCGGGCGCGAGATTGCCCTTCAGCACGGCGAGCGACCCCTCGTGGTAGACGGGATTGGAGAGCGGCCGGATGACGTCGTCGTTCCAAATCTTCACCGCATCGAGCCCTTCGACCAGCGGCTGGCCGGTCACGGTGATCGCGGTCGGGTCGAGCTTGTCGCCGAGCTGCTTCATCAGCGCGCGCAGTCCCCCGGCATAGAAGAAGTCCTCCATGAGATAGGTCGAGCCGGACGGGCGGATATTGGCGATCACCGGCGTCGTGCGGCCGATGCGGTCGAGGTCGTCCAGTTCCAGCGGAACGCCGGCGCGGCGCGCCATGGCGATGAGGTGGATGATGGCATTGGTCGAACAGCCCGTCGCCATCGCCACGGTGACGGCGTTGTTGACCGCGGCGGGCGTGATGATCCGGTCCGGCGTCAGGTCCTCCCAGACCATCTCGACGATGCGGCGGCCGCAGGCGGCCGACATGCGCTGGTGGTTGGCGTCGGCGGCCGGGATGGAGGAGGCGCCCGGCAGCGTCAGGCCCATCGCCTCGGCGATCGCCGTCATGGTGGAGGCCGTGCCCATGGTCATGCAATGGCCGTAGCTGCGGGCGATGCCGCCCTCGATGCCCTGCCATTCCTCCTTGGAGATCGTCCCGGCCCGGCGCTCGTCCCAGTATTTGAAGCCGTCCGTGCCGGAGCCGAGCGTCTTGCCGGCATAGTTGCCGCGCAGCATGGGGCCGGCCGGCAGGTAGATGAAGGGAATGCCCATCGAGACGGCGCCCATGACAAGGGCGGGCGTGGTCTTGTCGCAGCCGCCCATCAGCACCGCGCCGTCGATCGGGTGGGAGCGCAGCAGCTCCTCGGTCTCCATGGCGAGAAGATTGCGGTAGAGCATGGTCGTCGGCTTGACGAAATTCTCCGACAGCGAGAGCGCCGGCAGCTCCATCGGGAAGCCGCCCGCCTGGAGGATGCCGCGCTTGACCCATTCGGCCCGCTCGCGGAAATGCATGTGGCAGGGCTGCGCATCCGACCAGGTGTTGATGATCGCGATGATCGGCTTGCCCTGCCAGTCCTCCGGCGCATAGCCCATCTGCATCGTGCGCGACCGGTGCCCGAACGACCGCTGGTCGTCCGGCATCATCCAGCGGGCCGAACGCAGCTCTTCGTAGGTCTTCCTCCCAGCCATTTCCGTCTCCTTCCGCAGCCGCCTCCCGGCCGCGCCTTAACATCGATACTAATATTTTAGTTTTACATCTATATCAACACCTATATTTCTATTCTTGTGTATGAGCGGCGCGCCGGATAACACTGCGGGAAAAAGGATCACCATGATGACCACATCGCTTGCCCAGACGTTTGGCCTTTCGGCACCCGGTTTCCCCGCCGTCGCGGGAAGCACCGTCCAGCGCGTCTACGACGACCTGCGCAAACGCATCATCACCATCCAGCTGCCGCCGGACACCACACTGTCGCGCACGGAGCTGACCGAGACCTACGAGGTGAGCCAGACGCCCATCCGCGAGGCGATGCAGCTCCTCAAGCAGGAGGGCCTCGTGCGCATCTACCCGCAGTCGCGCACCGTCGTGACGCGCATCGACGTGCCGCAGATCTACGAGGCGCATTTCCTGCGCGTGGCGCTGGAGACCGAGGTCTGCCGCCGCCTCGCGCTTGAGCCGGACGCCTCCACCGTCACCCGGGCCCGCTCGATCATCAAGATGCAGGAGGCCGTCGCCGACGATCCCGAGCAGATGGTCATCTTCCAGGAACTGGACGAGCTGTTCCACCAGACGCTGTTTGCCGGCGTCAAGCGCAGCGGCCTGCACCAGTTGATCCGCGAGCGCTCCGGGCACCTGGAGCGCATCCGCCGCCTGCACCTTCCGGAGAAGGGCAAGGTCGTGAACATCCTCAACGGCCACCGCGCCATCGTCGAGGCGATCGCGGCGGGCGACGAGCATGCCGCCATCGCCGCCATCCGCGATCATCTCAGCCGCACCGTCGCCAAGGTCGAAGAGCTGCGCCACGAGT
>CAMLOC010000638.1 GCA_946481465.1 uncultured Shinella sp.
TCGCATAAACCGTCCCGAAAACGAACCGGCAAGGAGACGACGTGGAACATTCGCAGATCATCATCGGCGGCGATACGGCAGGCATCGAATGGCGCATCCCCGTGTTCCGCTTCAAGGGCAGCGACGCCGCGGCCCCGTCCGTCTATATCCAGGCCGCGCTGCACGCCAACGAACTGCCGGGCGTGGCGCTCCTGCATTTCCTCCTGGAGCGGCTGCACAGGGCGGAGGCGGACGGCGCGATCCGCGGCGACATCACCATCGTCCCGCAGGCCAATCCGATGGGCCTTGCGCAATCGCATTTCGGCGAGATGGAAGGCCGGTTCGATCTCGGCACGCGCACCAACTTCAACCGCGACTTTCCGCTCGTGGCGCTCGGCGAGCGCGAAACGCTGCTGGAGGATATCGACCGCCGCAGCGCCATCGACCGCCTGAAGCGCAGCTTGCTGCACACAGCGCTCGGCGCCGATCTCGTGCTGGACCTGCACTGCGACGACGAATCCCTGCAATATGCCTATATCGACGCGGCCTTCTGGCCGGAGGCGGCCGATCTTGCGGCCGAACTCGACATGGCGGCGGTCTTCCTGTCCGACGGCGAAAGCTCCGCCTTCGAGGAGGCCGTCGGCCATGCCTTCAAGCGGCAGGGCGGAGAGAAGCTGGCCACCATACCTGGCCGCCTGTCGGTGACTGTCGAACTGCGCGGCAAGCGCGACGTCTATCCGGACATGGCGAAGGCGGATGCGGCGGGCCTGTGGCGCTTCCTCGCCGGGCGCGGCGTCGTCTCCGACCCGGCCCATGCGGCAAGGACCTATGCCGGCCCCGCCGTGCCGCTCGACAATATCGAGATGGTGCGGGCGCCGGAACCCGGCACCGTGCTGTTCCACCGCGATATCGGCGAGACGGTGAAGGCGGGCGATCTCCTCGCCACGCTGATCACCCGGCCCGGCGCGGCGGACGGCACGCTGGCGGTGACGGCCGGCCATGACGGGCTGATCGCCACCCGCACCTCCGCCCGCTATGCCCGGCGCGGCGACGACCTGATGAAGATCGCCTGCCACGAGGCGACGCGCCGGAACCGCAAGCCCGGCACGCTGGAAGACTGAGGAACGCCCCGGCGGAAAGAAACCTGCGCGGGGCGCCGCCCGCCCCTCGCAATCCCCGCGTCGGAAGCAATATATAGACGCGAGCACAGGCCACGCCGCCCCGGGATGATCCGCACGCATCATGTTTGAGACGTTCTCCGCCTATTGGCCGCATATCCTGGTCGCCCTGTCGATCCTCCTCGGCGTGCCGGCGGCCATCCATGCCACGATGACCAAGGAAGAGGTGCGCGCGGCGATCGGCTGGGTCGGCGTCATCATGCTCTCGCCGGTCGTCGGCCCGCTCATCTATGCCATCGGCGGGGTGAACCGCATCCGCCGCAAGACGCTGAACCTCAGCCGCGAAGGCCTGCTGGCCGCCGGCTGGCACCATATGGCGGAATACGACGTTTCGAACGAGCACATGCAGGCGGCCTATGGCGGGGCGCTCGCCGCCATGCAGCGCGTCGGCGACACGGTCGGGCGCTGCAAGCTGACCTCCGGCAACCGCATCGACCTGCTGTCCACCGGCGACGAGGCCTTTGCCGCCATGCTGGCCGCGATCGCAGCCGCCGAGCGCTCGATCCTGCTCGAAACCTATATCTTCGATCGCGACCCGGCCGGCGAGCGTTTCGTCGCGGCCCTTTCGGACGCGGTGGCGCGCGGCGTGCAGGTGCGCGTGCTGATCGATGCGGTCGGCGCGCGCTATTCGATACCCTCCATCGTCTCCGACCTGCAGCGGGCGAACGTGCCGACGGACGTCTTCAACGGCAATATCGTCATGGGCCTGCGCCTGCCCTATGCGAACCTGCGCACCCACAGGAAGATCCTTATCGTCGACGGCAGCGTCGCCTTCACCGGGGGGCTCAATATCCGCGCCGGCTTCTGCGCGGAATTCTCCGGCGAGGCGGCGGCGCTCGACACGCATTTCCGCCTGACGGGGCCTGTCGTCAGCGATCTCTTCCGCATCGCCTACGAGGACTGGCGCTTTTCCGGCGGCGACGAGCTTGCGGGCGAAGCCTGGCAGATCGCCCCGCCGCCCGACGCGCCGGAGACCGGCATGCTCGCCCGCGTCGTGCCGTCGGGCCCGGACAAGAGCCTGGAGGCCAACCACCGCATGCTGATGGGCGCGGTGTCGGTCGCCCGGCGGCACATCCGCATCATGTCGCCCTATTTCCTGCCGGATCGCGAGCTGATCAGCGCCATTCTCACAGCGGCGCGGCGCGGGGTGGAGATCGACATCATCGTGCCGTCGGCCAACAACCTGAAGCTGGTCGACCTCGCCATGACGGCGCAGTTCGACCAGATCCTGAAACACGGCTGCCGCATCTGGCGCGCCTCCGGCGCCTTCAACCATTCCAAGCTCACGGTCATAGACGGCGCCTGGGCCTATATCGGCTCGTCGAACATCGACCCGCGCTCGCTGCGGCTGAATTTTGAGGTGGATATCGAGGTGATCGACGCCGGCTTCGCCGAGCTCATCGGCCGGCGCATCGCCGCCGCCCTCTCCAGCGCCGAGGAGGTCAAACTCGACGACCTGAGAGCCCGACCCTTCGCCCAGCGCCTCGTCGAGCGCATCACATGGCTCGGCTCACCCTATCTGTAGGTCCGAATGCGCGCTCCCAGACGACCTTGAGGTCGATATGCGCCTTGATCGGCAGGTGATCGGACGCGACGCGGGCAAGCGGCGTGTCGTGCACCTCGACGGAGGTGACGAGATCGTGCGGATGGCCGAGCGCACGGTCGAGCGCCAGCACCGGAAAACGGGAGGGAAAGCTCGGCACGGCGCCGGAGGCGGGATCGAAGGTCGGCTGCAGGCGCGACAGCGAGGAACGGCGGCCGACGCGCCATTCGTTGAGATCGCCGACGAGCAGGGTCGGCATTTCCTCTTCCTCCGCCACCGAGGCGAGGATCGCCATGGCCTGCTGCTCGCGTGAGCGCTTCAAGAGGCCGAAATGGGCGGCGACGAGGCGCAGCTTGCCGACCGGCAGGTCGAGGTTCACCACCAGCGCGCCGCGCGGCTCGACACCGGGCAGCTTCAACTGCCGCACCCCGCCGACCGCACCCTTGCGGATCATGATCATGTTGCCGTGCCAGCCGTGGCCGGTGGA